>JAAAPH010000144.1 GCA_009908415.1 Bacteroidota bacterium | reverse complement strand
CACGCGTGGGCACCCGCCCGTCGATCCTGGCCGGGCTCGGCCTCCTCTGGCTGGGCGTGTGGCTGGTGGCCCTGGTGCCCGGGCGCGCGGCGCTGTTCTTCTTCCCGCTGCTGAGCTTCGGCTACTACCTCGCGCAGACGCTGCTGGAGGTGGTGCTGCACGGCCAGCTGGCGAACCGGCACCGCGCGTCCCTCCTGTCGGCCGCCAGCTTCATGGGCGGAATCGTCATCATCGTCACGCGCCCGGGCCTCGGCGTGCTGGCCGACGCCATGAGTGCGCCGTTCGCGTTTCTCATGTGGGCCGGGGTGGGCGTCGTCATCGCGGGAGCCTTCGTCGCCCTCGTCCGGCGCCTCCCGAGCGACCAGCCCACGACGTGAGGCGCCGGTTGGCCATTGCAGCGAGTGGGCGTTAAATTGCGATGCGTCGCCCATGAGGGGGCTATCGTTGCCGGCGCGTCCCAGATCATGCGGACGCGGTCCCAATGGGGGCTCCGCGGTGCGCACAACTGCTCCCTTCCAGGTAGACCTTGAAGCCCATCCTGCAACCGGTCGCCGCGGGGGGTGACTCCGCGCGGCGGGTCGGTTGAACCGCATGATGCCGCGCGCTCCACAACAGGCTTCGTTCAGAACGACCCGGAGGCAGCATTCCGTGCTCTTCCCATCATAGGCTGTTACCCATGATTGACAACTTATCCTCCGAGAACACCGCGATCCTCGCCGTCTATTCGACGCGGCGGGATGCCGAAATGGCGCAGGATCGGCTCGACGAAGCGGGCATCCAGGCGTTCATCACGGCCGACGACGCCGGGGGGATGCACCCGCAGTTGCAACAGCCGCACGGCGTGAAGCTCGTCGTGTTGGAGCGCGCCGCGCAGCACGCACAGGGGGTGCTGGACGACGCCGGTTTGCTCCCCCATCACCATGAGCCCGCGAAGCACGAGGCGTACGACGATGACCGGCCGTTCTCGACGGGACGATCGGTCGCCATTGCCGCCGCGATTGTCTTTTTGCTTCTCCTCGGTCTCATTCTGCTTGATCTATAGTCCGCTCCGCCAGCGTGGCGGATCCACTTCGGTCGGCCCCCAACCGCACGGGGGCTCGTCCCCTGCCGCTACAGCGGCGATGGCCTCGCGGGGGGACCGTGCGGCATCCATCACCGTTTGCCGGGGCCCCTCCTCACCGGGCTTTCCTCCTGACCTCTTCCCTCGATGATTGATTGGAGCTGGATCGTCACCTCCCCCGCACACCTCCCGATGGTCCTGCTCAGCGGACTGGGGATTTACATCGCACTCCTCGGGCTTACGCGACTCACCGGGCTGCGGAGCTTTTCGAAAATGTCGAGCTTCGACTTTGCCATCACCGTGGCCATCGGCTCGGTGATCGCCTCCACCATTCTGGCCAAGAATCCCTCGCTGCTCGCTGGAGCATTCGGGCTCGCGGTGCTCTACGGCATCCAGTACGTCGTCTCCCGGAGCCGCCGCCTCTCCGCCTCCGTCGCGCAGTGGGTGGATAACGAGCCGCTTCTTGTGATGGCAGGTGACACGGTGCTCTCCGACCACCTCGACGCGACGCAGATGACGGAGCAGGACCTGAAGTCGAAGCTGCGGATGGCGGGCATCACCCATCCGAACCAGGTGCTGGCGGTGGTCTTTGAGACGACCGGGGACGTGTCGGTGATGAAGACCGGCGAGGACGTCGACCCGTGGCTGTTCGAGGACGTGCGCGGCGCGGAGCATCTGTCGCCTCCGTCGCGTGCCGCGTGACTGCGCGCCGCCGGTCGCATGCACATCGGCCCATTTTTGCGTACCATGAGGGCCCGCCTCGATGCTTCCTCACAACCAGGTGCACGGAATCATGCACGATGACCAAAGATACAGGGCGGGGAGGCTTTCCCGCCGCGATTGGCTGAAGACGGGCACCGTGGCCGCCGCGGGCCTCGCCATGGCGCCGCATCGCGCTGCGGCCGCTGACTCCGGCGCGGCCACGAAAAACATGCACCTCTCGATGGCGGCCTATTCCATGCGGGAGGCGCTGTCCAGCGGCGACATGGACCTGTTCGGCTTCATCGACTGGTGCGGCGAGCTGGGCCTCGCTGGGACAGAGCTCACGTCGTACTATTTTCGCGAGCCGATCGACGACGCCTACCTGCATGCGCTCCGGCGGCGGGCGCTCCGCAATGGGCTGACCATCAGCGGCACGGCCGTCCGCAACGACTTCTGCCGGCCGCCGGGCCCAGAGAAGCAGAAGGACATCGAGCACGTGAAGCAGTGGATCGACCATGCGGCGACGCTCTTCGCTCCCCACATCCGCATCTTCGCGGGCACGCTGCCGGACGGCGTCGACACGCCAACGGGCATCCAGTGGGTCGCCGACGGCATCCGGGAGGTGCTCGACTACGCCGGGCAGCGCGGCATCCTGATCGGTCTGGAAAACCACGGCGGCATCACGGCCCGGGCGGAGGATCACCTGGCCATCTGCGATGCCGTGGGCGACCACCCGTGGTTCGGAATCAACCTCGACACGGGCAACTACCGCACGGACGCCTACGAGGAGCTGGCGATGGCCGCCCCGCGCGCCGTCAACGTGCAGGTGAAGGCCGAGGTGACGCGCAACGACGGCACGACGGAGCCGACGGACTACGCCCGCATCCGCAACCTCCTCGTCGAGGCCGACTACAGAGGCTGGGTGGCCCTGGAGTACGAGGAGGCCAATCCGAGGCAAGAAATCCCGGAGCATGTGCAGCGGCTGCAGGCGCTTTTTGCATGATCTGCAGGTTCTCTCCCTCCTTTTCGATGATACAACGGCATGCACCATGAACAACAAATTGCTCCAGAACGAAGCCACTCGCACGTACACCCTCGTCTTCGAGGCCGGCGACTCCGTCGTCGACGAATTGGTTACCTTTGCGGAAGAGCACGACCTGAGCGCCAGTCATCTCACGGCCATCGGTGCGTTCGGGCAGGCCCTGCTCGGGTTCTATAACCTGGAAGAGAAGCGGTTCGAAGAGATCCCTGTCGACGAGCAGGCCGAGGTGCTCTCGATGACGGGTAATGTGACGCGCTACGACGGATCCGCGCAGCTGCACGCGCACGTCGTGCTGGGACGGCGCGACGGCTCGACGGTCGGCGGCCACCTGCTCGGCGCGACGGTGAACCCCACGCTGGAGATGATGGTGATCGAGACGCCGGGCACGCTCCAGCGCGCCTACGACGAGGCGTCCGGC
>JAAAPH010000302.1 GCA_009908415.1 Bacteroidota bacterium | reverse complement strand
GCATCGCCCCCCGCGAACTCAGCATGGCCCCCGGCATATGCTGTAGCGACCTTCTGCCATTCGACCGCCCTGCGCCTTCCATGATTTCCCGACTACGTGCCGAATGGACCCGGGCCCTGACGGCCCTGCGCACGCTCGACGCCCAAACGATATTCGTGCTGCTCGCGGCCACGCTGCTGCTCATCATCCAGTTCACCTTCGGCAGCCGCCAGCTCTTCCGCGAAGAACTGGCGTCGTTCTTTCCGGCCCAGTGGCAGGGCATACTGGCCTGGGGCTGGTGGTTCGGCACACAGGGGGTGACGGGCTTCGTACTGCCGGTGCTGGCCCTGGTCCTCTTTTTTGGGCGGCGGCCCGGTGAAATCGGCCTGGGCCTCGGCAACTGGCGGCTCGCCACCACCCTCGCGGCGCTGTACGTGCCCGTCGTGGCCGTGGGCACATGGGTCCTCTCCGACGGCGCCAACTTCCAGGCGCAGTACCCCCACTACCAGCCGGCCGCCCGGGACTGGACGTTCTTCCTCATCTACGAAGCGCTCTTTCTCTTCTACTGGATCGGCTGGGAATACCTGTGGCGCGGGTTCGTGCTGTTCGGGACGGCCCACACGTTTGGCCTCTACGCCATCTTTGTGCAGACCGTCCCGTTCGCGCTGCTCCACCTGCAGAAGCCCCTCGCCGAGGCCGTGCTCTCCATCGTGGGCGGCGTGGCGCTCGGCGCGCTCGTCTGGCGCTGCCGCTCCTTCTGGATCGCCGTGCCCATCCACGCCGCGCAGATGATGCTGCTCGACCTGTGGTGCAGCCTGCGCATCCGCTCGGGCGCCTCCGGCATCGGGCTCGACGCCCTCGCCACGGCGCTCTCCGCGTGGTGAGCGCGGGGCGCTACGCCCCGCACCGCTGCTCCGGCGCATCGGACGCCGTCGCCGTGCGGCCTTGCAGCGTCCACACCACCTGCTCGTCTGGGGCGAACGTCACCGTAAAGGCGTAGCCCGGATACCACGGCGTGCGCCCCGGCCGCCTGTCCGCGATGCGTGGCAGGTCGAAGCCCTCGGGCTGCTGCCCGTCGTACGAGGCCGGCGTCAGGCGGTTGTTCCCGCCGTGCGGGATGGTAACCGGCTTGCCGTGGCGGTTTTCGTAACCGAAGAAGGCGCGCAATCGCCCGTCGTCGAGGGGCGCTACGCACTCCAGAATAGGATGCACGGTCGCTTGCGGGTCAGACGGCGGGGCGGGGTTGAGCGGCCCCGGCGCCCAGTACCGAAGAGCGCGCGTGCCGTCCTGGCCGCTGGCAATGTACAAGTAATCCCCGCCCACGACGAGGTGGTTGGCCTGAAACCCATTGAGCGGGTCGGCCCCGACGCGCTGCAGGGTGTGCGTGCGCGGATCGGGGCCTTGTTTGGCCGCGCGCCCCAACGCGGCGGGCACCTGGGGGTCCGGCACCCACTCGAATACGGCGATCCCGGCGTTGGACTGGGCCGCGTACACGAAATTGCCGCGCGCGGCGACGGCGGTGTATCGTCCATCAGTCACCTCTTCGAATAGAACCCCCGTGTTCGCATCCAGCACGGCAAAGCCGCCGTCGTTGAGGGCCACGTAAAGCAGGCCGTTGTGCAGCCCCGGCTGGTAGTGCATGCGCGCGATGGTGCGGTCGCCGATGCCCCCGCCGAGGTCGCGCAGCGGCGACAGTGCCGCGATGGTCCCGCGGGTATCCGTGTTCGCCCATTGCACCGCACCGTTACCCAACAGTACGTAGACGAGCGGACCGGCCACTACCGACCGCATGTCGGATGCCGGGACGCGCGCCTGCTCCGTAAGAGACCGGTCGAACTGGTACAGAAAGCCTTCCTCCCCGGTGACCGTGTACAGCGTGGTGCCCGAGGTGGTGATGTCCGTCGCTGCGCCGGAGGCCAGATCGTGCAGCGCAAGCGTCTTTGCGGTGGCGCGATCCACCTTGACCACGAGGGCGGGCGATGCCAGCGGGTCCCCCCCGCCGGCCTGCACGAAATCGGGATTGGCGGCGCCGGCCGCGTAGAGATAGCCGTCGCGCCCCGACACCACTGCTCCGACGTCCATGACGGTGCTGACGAGGGTGTGGGAGCGCTCGAGATCCACGCTCTCCTCTCGGTCGTCGAGGTGGAGCACATCGATCGCTCCGCCAAACGCCACCCCCGGCGTGGTATATCCGACGTACACCCGGTCCTCGTCCATGTAGAGGTGGCTGGCTCCCGGCGTCGTCGCTTCCTCGCTCTCGCGGACGCGGGGCGGATTGATATCAGCCACGGGGCGCAGCGCCACGGGCGTGGACGACTCATCGGTTGCTTTTGCCCGGCTGCCCACGACGCGCCCCGTATCCGACGATGCACGGAGGCGCTCGCTGAGCGTGTTGGACGGGCGGAGCAGCGGCGGGTCGGCGGCCTCCTCGTCCGTCCACGCGTCACAACCGGCAAGGAAGAAGACGCCGATGATCAGCGGCACCCCCATCCTCCAGATCCTGCGCGGTGCAGTACGTAACATGCGGGCGACAGCGTAAAAACGGGTCATGATTTGATCCGTGCAGTTCAGAAGGGCTTAGGACGAGACAGGGATCGAACCATTCTCAACAACCATACCGCCAGCTGGGCGTGCATCAGGACGCTGCCGCTCTGCGGATACGTTACGCGCTATTCAACAGCCCGTATCATTTCTTTCGGTGGCACCGCCGGCCTGCTTCCGCGTCTTGCCTTTCTCCGGCGGAGCCCCTGTGGTGCTGCCGCATCATCCCGGCAACCTTTTCCGGATGCCCTCAAAGGCGCTCCGCGTCCCAACTGCCCCATACAGCGCTCCCAACGAGACTGGCATATTTTTAGCTCTACCCGTTTTTGGTTAGCCCGTCTCTCTCCTTGCTGCGGCTCACCTCGTGCCGGACTCGTCGCTCTATCATTGTCTTCACCGACCATGGGCGCCCCCCGTCCACATGATGCGTTCCCCGCCCCTGCTCTCCCGCAGGCGGCCCCCGCTCAATCTCACCGATTGCTTGAACGCGCCCATCAACTGTTGCGCGTAGGCGGCTGGGAGTACCGGCCGGCCACGGATACGCTGCGCTGGACGGACGAGATATACCGCTTCTTCGCGCTCTCGCCGGATCACACGCCGCAGTTGACCACGTTTGTGCAGCTCTGCGCACCGTCGGCCCAGCCCGCCCTGCGCCGTGCGCTGACGCGCGCACTCGACGCGGGCACGCCCTTCGACCTGGAACT
>JAAAPH010000252.1 GCA_009908415.1 Bacteroidota bacterium | reverse complement strand
GGCCGACAAGCGCATCTTCCCGGCCGTCAATCTCCGCGAGAGCGGTACGCGCAACGAAGAGCGGCTCATCGGCGGCAGCATACAGAAGCACCATCAGCTGTTCCGTGCGCTCAACTCCCGGCCGCCTTTGGAGGCGATGCAGGCGCTGCTGAAGCACCTGCGCAACAGCCCTTCCAACGCGCACCTACTGAACGAGCTCGTGCCGGAGTAGGCGTTCAGGGTTCTGCGTCCAGGGAGATACGCAACGCCGAACACGGAACGCCAAACGCAGAAGCGGTAGCCGTTACGAATCGGGGCCGTCGTGTGTCTCGCAGATCCACGACCCTGCCAGATACCTGGTTGATACTATGGCCTCGCCCCTTGCTTCCGGCACGCCCTCCACGGACCCCGATGCGTCGGAGGAGCCGCCGATCCGCTATCACACGCCCATCCACCAGTGGGACCCGTCGGATCAGCCGCGCGAGAAGCTGCAGCAGCACGGTCCGGATGTACTCTCGGACGCGGAATGCGTCGCGCTCATCCTGGGCACCGGCACGCGCACGAGCGACGGCCCCGTCTCGGCCGTTGAGCTGGGGCGAGCCCTGACGCGGGCATACGGCTCGCTGCACGCCATCTCGCAGCGTGATCGCAAGGAGCTGATGCGCGTCGATGGCATCGGCCCGGCCAAGGCCGCGAAGCTGATGGCCGCGTTCGAGATCGGACGCCGCGTGGAGTCGCACCAGGGCGGCGAGCGGGTCCAGGTGGGCGGCCCGGAGGACGTGGCTGCCGTCTACGGCCCCCTCATGCGCGACCTGGGGCAGGAGATTTTCAAGGTCGTGATGCTCAACACGGCCAACGTCATCATCGGCGACTACACGACGAGCGAGGGCGGGCTGGCCGCCAGCATTGTGGAGCCGCGCGCCGTGTTCAAGCAGGCCATCCTCGACAACGCAGCGGCCGTGGTCTGCCTGCACAACCATCCGTCCGGCAACCCCGAGCCGAGCCGCGAGGACATCCGCATCACCCGGCAACTCGTCGAGGCGGGCCAGCTCATGGGCATTCCCGTGCACGACCACCTCATCATTGCGGGCCGCCAGCACACCTCCCTCGCCGAGCGCGGCGTGATGGGGTGAGGCGATTGCAGATTGAGGATTGCAGATTGGGAATTGAAAAATGGGGGAGGTGCAGCCGCTGGAGTTGGCGGAGCGACCGATCGGTTTTGCAGCGCGGATGGATCGGGTGGTGGTGCGCTGCCGCGTTCGCGCCTTGGACGGCATGTGGCGGGGCAAATGGTGCGGTCAGACACATCGCCAGCGCCGAATTATGCGGAGGGCTGCGCGGCCGAAAGCCGGCGCGACGTTATCCGCAAGCTAAGTATCAGCCTGAAGGAGTTGCGCGAAACGTTGATCTGGCTGCGCATCATCCAGAAATCGGAGCTTCTTCCATCGGCGCGTTTGGACGATCTGCTCGATGAAACCGATCAGCTCTGTCGCATCATCGCGGCGTCCATCCTAACGGCCCGCCGCAATGGGGATGATTGAAAATTGTCCATTTGCAAGCCGTAAGATCCACTTGCTCTTCAAGCCGCGGCGTTGAGGCCAACGCGCACGGACGCTAACTTCTGAGGCTGATAGCACACGCGTCGTTGGCTGGGGTACGTCACCACCGCGGTGCATTCCCCAGCCGCTCCACGCCGACCCCTGAATCCTGATCCCGAAACCGATGAGCGATCTGTTCGACAAAATCGTGTCCCTCTGCAAGCAACGCGGCTTCATCTTTCAGTCGTCGGAGATCTACGGGGGGCTTAGTGCGACGTACGACTATGGGCCGCTCGGCGTGGAGCTGAAGCGCAACGTCAAAGACCGCTGGTGGGAGGCGATGGTCTACCAGCACGACGACATCGTGGGGCTCGACGCCGCCATCTTCATGCACCCAAAGACGTGGGAAGCGTCCGGCCACACGGAGGCCTTCAACGATCCGCTGATCGACGACAAGGCGTCGGGCAACCGCTACCGCGCCGACGAGCTCATTGAGGACTACATCCGCGGCCTGCGGATGGACGACGAGCAGGAGCGGGCGGAGGCCGTGCACAAGCGCCTCGTCCGCGCGCTCAACAGTGACGATACAAACGACGCCCTGTACGCCATTATCCAGGACGAGGAGATCCGCGCGCCCGACTCCGGCGCCTTCGACTGGACGGAGGTCCGGCAGTTCAACCTGATGTTCGAGACGCACATGGGGCCGCTCAAGGAGGAGGGCAGCGAGCTCTTCCTCCGGCCCGAGACGGCGCAGGGCATCTTTGTCAACTTCCACAACGTGCGCGAGCCGGTGCGCAAGCACGTGCCCTTCGGCATCGCGCAGATCGGCAAGGCGTTCCGTAACGAGATCGTCGCGCGGCAGTTCGTCTTCCGCATGCGCGAGTTCGAGCAGATGGAGATGCAGTACTTCGTCAAACCGGGCACCGAGCTCGACCGCTTCGCCGAATGGAAGCAAAAGCGGATGGACTGGCACCAGAGCCTCGGCATCCGGCCGAGCAAGCTGCGCTTCCACGAGCACGAGCAGCTCTCGCACTACGCCAACGCCGCCGAGGACATCCAGTACGAGTTCCCGATCGGCTGGAAGGAGGTCGAGGGCATCCACTCACGCACGGACTTCGACCTGAGCCGGCACCAGGAGTACTCGGGCAAGAAAATGACGTACTACGATCCGTTTGAGGAAGAGCGCTACATCCCGTACGTCGTCGAGACGTCCGTCGGCCTCGACCGCACGATTCTGATGCTGCTCAGCGATGCGTACTACGAGGAGGAGGTACGCGGCGACACGCGCTCGGTGCTCCGCTTCCATCCGGAGATTGCGCCGACCCGCGCGGCCATCTTCCCGCTCGTGAAGAAGGAGGGCCTGCCCGAGATTGCGCACCGGATCGAGGATGACCTGCGCGACCACTTCAACGTGCTCTACGACGAGCGCGGCTCGATGGGCAAGCGCTACCGCCGCCAGGACGAGGCCGGCACGCCGTTCTGCATCACCGTCGACTTCGACACACTGGACGACCAGACCGTGACCGTGCGCGACCGCGACTCGATGGAACAGGACCGCGTCGCCATCGACCAGCTCGCCACGTACATCCACGATAAGACGGCGACCTGGTCGGTGGATGGGTAGGGGAGGAACGCAGTCACGCGTTCGCTTCTCTACCATTCCTTGCACAAGTCATTCCCGTGTGACGAGCCGTAGGCGACTCACGCAGTAAAACGGGAATCCAGCAATGTTAGAACACCGG
>JAAAPH010000404.1 GCA_009908415.1 Bacteroidota bacterium | reverse complement strand
GCATTCAGGCCCCCCATGCCTTCTCCTTCCATCGACACCCTCCGCCTGTTGCTGATCCAGGCGCGAAACACTGCCGAGATGGAGCACCAGGAACAGGAATGCTTCCTCGAACGCTGCCGCGTGCGCCGCGAACAGCTTCGTCTGGTGAACGTCGCGAAATCTCCGCTCACCAACGCGGCGCTCGACGGCGTCGACGCCGTCCTCATTGGCGGGGCGGGCGAGTATTCAGCCCTGGACGATACGCCCTGGATGCCGGACCTGCTGGACCTCGTCCGTCAAGCGGCCGCGCGCCGCCTCCCAACGTTTGGGTCCTGCTGGGGGCATCAGATCATCGCCCGGGCATTCGGCGGGACGCTGGTGTACGATCCGGGACGGGCCGAACTGGGCTGTGGGACCGTGTCGCGTACCGCGAGTACTACATCCGGGAGCTGCCGACCGAAGAAGACTTCCAGCGCGTCGTGAACAATCTTGCAGAAACGACGGAGGTCGACTCGCTCCTCCACGACTTCCTGGTCACCTTCGCCCTCCCCTTCGCGGCGCAACACGCCCCGGAGCGTCACTTCTCGTAACGGTACACCGCCTCGGCACGGTCGCACGGGCCCCCAACCGGCGGATTGGGCTTACGCACAGTGACCTCGATGGCTTCCACGTCGGGATAGGCATCGAGCACGCGCTGCGTGATTAGATAGGCGAGCTTCTCGATGAGATAGAAGTTGTTCTGCGTGACGAGCTCTTTGACGAACGCGTACACCTGCTCGTAATTGACGGTCTGATCCAGATCGTCGTGAACGGCGGCGTCCTCGAAATCCAGGTCGACCGCCACGTCCACCTCGTACCGCCCGCCGATGCGGTGCTCCTCCTGCATCACGCCATGATGGCCGTAAAAGACGGCGTTCACCAGGCGGACCGTCCCGACCGTCGAGGTGCGAGCCGGGGCCGACGAGGACGACGTCGAAACGTCGGGGGCAGAAGAGGACATGGATGGGCAGGTCAGTGCGAAATCAAGCCGTCTGGAGCGGCGTGAGCTCAGGGATGTGGGCCAGATCTTGGAAGGCGCGGGCGCGCTTCGAGATCTGCGATGCGTCGAGGCGAAGCAGCTGCTCGGGGCCAAATTCCTCGACGGCAAACGAGGCCATGGCACTCCCGTAGATGATGCCGCGCTTCAGGCTGGCACCGTTGAACACGCCTTCGCGCATGAGATGACCCGCGAGCCCCCCGGCAAAGGTGTCTCCCGCCCCGGTGGGGTCCTGGATGGCTTCGAGCGGGTAGGCCGGCGCGCTGAAGACGATATCGTCGCTAAACAACAGCGCCCCGTGCTCGCCCTTCTTCACGATCAGGATGTCCGGCCCCATCGCCCGGATGATCGATGCGGCTTTCACGAGATTTGGCTCGTCTGCCAGTTCCCGCGCCTCGGCATCATTGATCACCAGGCAGTCCACGAGGCGGAGCGTCTCGCGCAGGCTGTCGGGCGTGTTCTCAATCCAGTAGTTCATCGTGTCGCAGATGACAAACGACGGGTTGTCGACCTGTGCGAGCACATCGCGCTGGATGGTAGGCTCCAGGTTGCCGAGGCACACGATGGTGCTGTCCCGGTACGAGGCCGGGATCTGCGGATCGAACGTCTGCAGTACGTTGAGCTGCGTATCGAGCGTGTCCCGGTCATTCAGGTCGTAGTGATAGCGGCCGCGCCAAAAGAACGTTTCCCCGTCCGGGTCCACCGTCAGCCCTTCGAGGTCCACGCCGCGCGTGCGCAACGCCTCCACGTGCCGATCGGGAAAGTCGCCGCCGACGACGCCCACGAGGCGGACATCGTCGGAGAAGTATCGGGCAGCGAGGGTGAGGTAGGTGGCGCTCCCGCCCAGCACGCGATCGGCCGTGCCAAAAGGGGTTTCGATGGAGTCAAACGCAACGGTGCCAACAGCGAGGATGCTCACGAGGGGCTCGAAGGATTCGGAGAGAGGTCAGCGACGTCGGATGGGGCCGACCCGTAACATACCGCAAGCCGCCCGGAAAACCAGCGCATCGCACGGATTCGACAGAAGGTTCAAAGAATCTTCCGCACCCAGTCGGCGCTTTTCTTTGCGACGAGCAGGGCGAAGGCCACTTTTGCAACCTTCGCACCAATTTTGGCAGCCTTGTAGCCCGAGCGCACGGTGTCGGCCGTCTCCGAGAGGCCTTGCGCCGACGACTTGAGCGCCTCGCCAGCCCGCTCGGCCCGGTCGGTGACACTGGAGCGCACGGTGTCGGCTTCTTGCCCAATCGACGTGCCCAGTTCTTTGGCGCGCCCCGCGGCTTCGTTGCTAAGCGCAGCGGCCCGATCGGCAACGGCCGCGCCCCAATCCTGCGCCCGTCGGCGGAGTCGCTCGCCGGCTTCGGCTGCCCGACCTTCGGCCACCTTGCGGGTCGCATCGGCGCGGCGGCGCACGGCGGCCGCCTGCTCCGACACGCCCTCCCCGGCCTCCTGCGCCTGCCGACGCGCCGCCTCGGCCAGTGCCTGCGCGCGCTGGCGGACCCGCTCCGAAAGCGGCGGGGGCGGTGAGGGGGCGAGCGCTTTGGTAAGGAGGCGCCCGGCTACGATGCCGGTTCCGGTGGCCAAGAAGATGGCCAAGGTGGGGTTGTCCCGAATCCACTGTCGGATCCGACCCCGCGCCTCATCCATCTGCAGGCGGGCCACCTCGGCACGCAAGTCACCGATGGCGTTCAAGAGATCGCGACGCAATGCATCGACGGCATCGGGGGGTTGATCGGTGAATTCGTCCTGTTCATTCGGAGACGTCTCGTCGGCGGCATCCGCCGGTGCTTCGTGCTCAGCCATAGGTCTATCGATTCTATCGAAAAAGTGGAAGGGAACTGCGAAGGCAGGTGCTCAGTCGCGCATGAGGGCTCCGACGAACGCGCCGACGGCAAACGCCCCGACCATCGCCGCCGTTTGGTGCTGGCGGACCCACGTTTTGGCCATCTCCATCGCAAGCTGCGACTGACCGAAGGCATCGCTGGAGGCCTCTTCGTGGCCCGCGAAGGAGGCCCCTTCATCGGAAAAGGGCTCACGGGCTGTATCGCCCGAGGAGGAAAAGGCCGCATCTTCGAACGAGGCTTCCGTTGAGCCGGATGGCGAGGCCCCCGGGGCGGCATGTTCTGGATCGTGCGGCGCGTCAGAGGAGGGGTTCGTCATGGATTTCGGCGGGTGTAGTCAACCAATTCAAGTGGACGTGCAACGGAAGCCCGGCGCTGAGCAAGCGCAGATCGGACCCCGCGTGGCGGTA
>JAAAPH010000230.1 GCA_009908415.1 Bacteroidota bacterium | reverse complement strand
CGTGCTCAAGGTCGATCCGGCGTCCGACCTCCCGGTGGTCGCGTTCGGCGACTCCGATGATGTGAACGTCGGCGAGTGGGTGATCGCAGTCGGCAATCCGTTCCGCCTCACCTCGACCGTCACGGCCGGGATCGTGAGCGCATTAAGCCGCGAGATCAACATCAGCAACAATCAACTGGGCATCGAGGACTTCATCCAGACCGATGCGGCGATCAATCCCGGCAACTCGGGCGGGGCGCTCGTCAACCTCCGGGGCGAGCTCGTAGGGATCAGCACGGCCATCGCCACCGAGAGCGGCTCGTACGAAGGGTACGGCTTCGCCATTCCGTCCAATCTCATGCAGCGCGTCGTTCAGGACCTCATCGCGTACGGCGAGTTTCGGCGGGCGTACTTGGGCATCACCATCGAAGAGGTGAACGCGCAAGTGGCCCGGAATAACGGGTTGGAAGCGATCCGCGGCGTCTTCGTCCGCAACGTCCATCCGAACGGGGCCGCCTACCAGGCCGGGATGCGCGACGGCGATATTGTCGTCGCCGTAGACGGGCGGTCCGTGAACGCGCGCAACGAGCTGCAGAGCCTCGTCGCGCGCAATCGACCCGGGGAAACGATCACCATCACGGTGTGGCGCAACGAGACCGAGCGCACGCTCAGCGTGGAGCTGATGGGCAACACGGAGTGGCTTGGCGAGTCGACCTCCCCCCAGGAACCCGACGACGCGGCCCGGGAGCCGTTTGCGCCCGATGCGCCTGACGATGCGCTCCGGGAGCTTGAGGCGTGGGGCGTGGGCGTGCGCGATCTTACGCGCCGGGAGCGGAGCGCGTTTAGCGTGAGCGACGGTGCCTACGTCGCGTACGTGCAGGGCGGGAGCCCCGCCGAGGAGGCCGGTTTGCCGCGCGACGTGGTCCTCACGAGGGTGAACGGCGAAGCCGTGCCGTCGGCGGAGGCGGCGATCCGTGCGCTGACGCAAGCGCAGCGCGGCAGCGAGCCGTACGCCCTGCTGCAGGTGCAGCGCCGCGATGGCACAAGCGCATTCTACGAAGCCCCGGTGCCCATCCTCCCGTAGGCCCATACGCTCGGAAGGGGCGGTCGCCATCGGGGTGTGCAGGTGGAAAGGCCGGCCCATGCCGAACGCCGCCTGCGGGGAAACGTATGAAGCGACGTCACACCTCCCACCACCCTCCATCCCAAAGCATAGGCAGTATGATACGGTACTTGACGGCGGGCGAGTCGCACGGCGAAGCCCTCATCGGCGTTGTAGAAGGCGTCCCCGCAAAGCTTTCCCTTTCGGCCGACGACATCAATGAACACCTCGCGCGCCGGTGGTTGGGATATGGGCGGGGCGGCCGCTCAAAGATTGAGAACGACAAGGTGCACATCTACTCGGGCATTCGCTTCTCGGAGACGCTGGGCAGTCCCATTTCCTTTCGCATCGACAATGGCGCCTACAAGAAGGACCGCGCCGGATGGCCGGAAGTCATGGCCGTGGAAGGCCCGCCGCCGGAGGATCTGGAACGGGTGACGCTGCCGCGGCCTGGGCACGCCGACCTGGCCGGCATGCAGAAGTACGAATTTGATGATATCCGCCCGGTCATCGATCGCTCCAGCGCCCGCGAGACCGCCATGCGCGTCGCATGCTGCTCGGTGGCCCGGCGGCTACTGAACGCGTTCGGCATCGAGGTGGGCAGCCACGTCGTCCGTATCGGCGACGTAGGGTATGACGCCTCGGAGGAGTGGCGCGAGGAGGTCAACGCCCTCATCCGAGAGGGCGGCGCCAGCGCCGTGTACCGCGCAGCCGACGAGAGCGCCACCCGCATGCTCAGCGAGGAGATGACGGAGCGCTGCGTCGAGCACATCGAAGCGACCAAGAAAGCGCGCGACTCGCTCGGCGGCATTTACGAGGTCGTCGTCACGGGGGTGCCGGTTGGATTGGGCTCGTACGTGCAGTGGGATCGCCGGCTCGATGGGAAGCTCGTCCAGGCCATCTGCTCCATCCAGGCGCAGAAGGCCGCCGAGATCGGCGATGGCGTCCGGAACGCATACCGACCCGGCTCCAAAGTGCACGACCCCATTTTGCCCGGCGAGGAGCGCAGCGTAAGCCGGGGCGGCTACGCGCGACGCTCCAACCATGCCGGCGGCATCGAGGGCGGCGTGTCGAACGGCATGCCGATCACCGTGCGCGGCTACATGAAACCCATCCCGACGCTCATCAAGCCGCTCGACTCGGTCGACACGGCCACGCAGGAAGCACAGCCCACGCGGTACGAGCGAAGCGACATCACCAGCGTGCCGGCGGCATCGACCGTTGCCGAGGCGACCGTCGCGCTCGTCATTGCCAATGCGTTTCTTGAAAAGTATGGAGGCGATAGCATCCCGGAAATCCGCCGCCACGTGGAGGCGGACGATGCATGACCGAAGGGTCTTACCGAGGTCGCAGCGGCATACCGAGGCCGCAGCGGCATCTCGGTGCAAGTCACCCGTATGCCGTAGATTGGGGACTCTGATTGGACCAACCCGGCAGATGAGCGATTCAATTGTGTCACGTTGCCATCGCGCCTCGCCTATCCGAACGACTGCCCCGACGCCACATGGCGGAGCAACGGCCTTCATCTGCACCCCCGTCGAGCCCATCGACCCCGATGACACGCTCTGAGACGTCCGTAGCGCTCCATCGCGTCGTCCGGTCTATGCCGGCGCCGGTCGCGTTGATGGGGCCGGCGTTGCACCTGCAGGCCTGGAGCGCGTCGTGGGAGCAATTGGCAGGAGCCGCCCTCACGGCCGAACAGGCGCCCACCTTCTTCGACATCTTTGCTGAGCACCCGGACTGGCGAAGGCGGCTGGAGCGCGCCCTAAGCGGGGAAGCCGACGAGGGAACGGCGGCCCGCCTGCGCCATGTCGATGGCACGGAATACTGGGTCGACTGGGACGTGCAGCCGTGGCGGCATGAGCGGGCCGACGGGACGGTCACCGGCCTTCTATTGTGCATCCACGACAAGACCCCGCAGCAACGCGCCGAAGATCGCTTCCGCGCGCTGGCCGACACGGTCGATGAGGGCGTGCTGCTCATGGATCGCTCGGGGGTGTTTCAGATGTGCAACACCCGGGCCGAGGAGATTCTCGGCCGGTCGGCCGGTCGCATTGTGGGCAGCTCGGTGCGGGACATGCAGTGGCGCGGCCTCCGCGAGGACGGCTCGCCGCTTCCAAACGAAAGCTTTCCGTTCTGGGTCGCGCGCTACACCGGCGAACCGGTGCGCAACCGCGTGATGGGCATCTACCCGTCGGAGGGGCCGCCGCGCTGGATTCAGGTGAGCGCGCAACCGCTCTGCCTCGACCGCGATGACGACCCGTATGCCGTCCTGGCCTCCTTTGCCGATATCACCGAGCAGAAACTGAGCGAGGAGGCGCTGCGTGCATCGAAGGACATGCTCTCCAGCGTGCTGGTGAGTTCGCTCGACGGCATCATGGTCTTTTCCGCCGTCCGCGGCGAGGACGACACGGTGGTGGACTTCGAGTGGCTACTCGCCAACCCAAAGGCCAGCGAACTCGTGGGGCACCCGGCCGATGAACTCATGGGGGAGCGCCTGCTCGACGTCTTCCCGGGCCACCGTGTGGAAGGCCTGTTCGACGACTACGTCGCCGTCGTCGAGACGGGCGAGCCGCTGGAGCGCGAGCTGTACTACGAACACGAGGGCATCGAAGCGTGGCTGCAGGTGATCGCCGTTCAACTCAGCGACGGCGTGGCCGTCACCGTGCGCGACATCACTGAGCGCAAGGAGGCCACCCAGGCCATGGCAGCCACCAACGCCGAGCTGGAGCAGCGCAACCAGACGCTCCGCGAGTTTGCGTACATCGCCTCGCACGACCTGCAGGAGCCGCTCCGGAAGATCTCTGCGTTTGCGGATCTGATGCGAGAGGACTACCAGGATGCCGTCGACGAGACCGGCGAATACTACCTGGAACGCATGCAAGACGCGGCCGAGCGGATGTCGACCCTGATCAATGACCTGCTTGCCTATTCGCGGGTGACCACGCAGACCGAGCCGTACGAGACGGTGGATCTGAATGAGATTCTCGACAACGTGTGCTCGGATCTGGAGATTCGGATCCGCGAGGTCGGTGGGCGCATCGAGGCCGAGGACTTGCCCCGCATCGAGGCCGACCCTACCCAGATGCGCCAGCTCCTGCAAAACCTCATAGGCAACGCGCTCAAGTTTCACCGCGAGGGGGTGCCTCCCGTCGTCAACGTGTCCGCCACCATCGAGCAGGTGGAGGCGCCCCTCGACGAGGTCGAGTCCACTGAGGTGTGCCGCCTCGTCATCTCGGACAACGGCATCGGCATCGAAGAGAAATACGCCGATCGGATCTTTACGCCCTTCAAGCGCCTGTACGGCCGCAGCCAGTATGAAGGCACCGGCATGGGCCTGGCCATCTGCCAGCGCATTGCGCAACGACACGGCGGCCGCATCGAGTTGACCCCCACGTCCGGGCCGGGAAGCACCTTTACCGTGATCGTGCCGACGACGCAGGAGGGGAGTGCCGAGCCGCCCTTTCAACGAGCTACCTCCACCGATTCGAATACGTAGATGGACGACCGGAAGAGCATTCACATCGTGATGGCGGAGGATGATCCGGATGACCGGATGCTCACCCGCCGGGCGCTCAAGAAGAGCCGGCTCGTGAACACGTTCAACACGGTTGAAGACGGCGAGGAGCTGATGGACTACCTGTATCAGCGCGGCGCCTACGAGGATGCGGAGGTGCCTCGCCCAGGCGTCATCCTGCTCGACCTCAACATGCCGCGGATGGATGGACGCGAGGCGCTGCAGCGCATCAAGTCCGATGCCGACCTGCGCCGCATTCCGGTGATTGTGCTTACCACCTCGGAAGCCGAGCAAGACATTATCGAGAGCTACGACCTTGGCGTTAACGCCTACGTCACCAAGCCCGTCACCTTCGAGGGACTGGTCGATGCCATTCAGGCCCTTGGGGATTTCTGGTTTGAAATCGTAAAACTTCCCTCAGAGCGCCACGTGAAGGAATGATTACAGCCACCGATACGCTCAACGTCCTCCTGATCGAAGACGACGAGGACGACTATCTGATTACGCGGTCTCTCCTGAGCAAGGCCCAGGTGATCGACTGCGACCTGGAGTGGATGTCGTCGTATGAGGAGGGCCTGGAGGCCGTTCTGAGCAACCAATACGACGCCTGTCTGGTCGACTACCGGCTTGGGGCGAAGACCGGGCTCGACCTCCTCCAGGAAGCCAAAGCCCACGGGTGCCGCACGCCAATCATCTTGCTCACCGGGCAGGGCGACCTCAAGGTCGACATCGAGGCCATGGAGGCCGGCGCGGCCGACTACCTCAACAAGAACGAGATCGACGCGCCGCTGCTGGAGCGCTCGCTGCGCTACGCCCGCGAGCGCGGCGAGGCCGAAGAACGCATCCGCAAGCAAGCCGCCCTGCTCGACAAGGCGCGCGACGCCATCATCGCCTACGACATGGACGGGCGGGTCATCTACTGGAATAAGAGCGCCGAGCGGCTGACGGGGTGGTCGAAGGAGGAGATGCTCGGCGAGAAAGCCCGGGAGCGGCTGTACGAGCACGATCAGAACGGCGTGCTCGGGGACTGCTGGGAGACCATGATGGCGTCGGGTGAGTGGAAGGGCGAACTCCACCAGCAAACGAAGGGCGGCGACGAGATCGTCGTCGAAAGCCGGTGGACGCTCGTGCGAGAGACCGACGGTACGCCCGAGTCCGTGCTGGTCATCAACACCGACATCACCGAGCGCAAGCGGCTGGAGTCGCAGTTCCTCCGCTCGCAGCGGATGGAGAGCATCGGGCGCCTCGTGAGCGGCATTGCGCACGACCTCGGCAATTTGCTCGTGCCCATCTCGCTCGGCGTAAAGGTGCTGCAGCAGCGTTTCAGCGACGACGAGAAGGCGAGCCGTACGCTGTCGGTGATTCAGAATAGCGCCGAGCGCGGGTCCGACATGGTCGACCAAGTGCTGGCCTTCGCGCGCGGCGTCGAGGGCGAGCGCGTGGCGCTCCAATTGGGCACCATCATCGATGACGTACAGAACATCACCGAGGAAACCTTCCCGGAAGAGGTCGACGTGGACGTCGACGTTGAAGAGGATCTGCAGCAGATCGTGGGGGACGCCACCCAGATCCAGCAGGTGCTTATGAACCTGTGCGTGAACGCGCGCGACGCCATGCCCGAGGGCGGCACGTTGACGGTCCGGGCCGAGAACGTAACCCTTGACCAGAGCGACGCCCGGATGAACATCGACGCAGAGCCCGGCGCGTACGTTTGCGTCACGGTCTCGGATACAGGCGTGGGTATGCCCGAGGAGGTCGCCGACAAGATCTTTGAGCCGTTCTTTTCGACCAAGCCCGAAGGCGAGGGCACGGGGCTCGGCCTGTCCACCGCGTACAGCATCGTAAAGGGGCACGATGGATTTATCGAGGTGCAGAGCGAGGAGGGCGTCGGGACCACGTTCCGGATTTTTTGGCCCGTCTCACAGGCCGAAGCCAAACCGGTCGATGATTCCGCCTCGGGCGAGTTGCGAGACGGAAAGGGCGCCCGCGTCCTGGTGGTCGATGATGAAGAAAACATTCTCAACACCGCCAAGGATGCCCTGGAGCAAGCCGGCTATCGGGTCGAGACGGCCCAGGGTGGTGGCGAGGTGTTGCAGCAGCTGCGAGCGCATCAGCTGGACGTCGACGTGGTGATCACCGACATCGTCATGCCGGACCCCGACGGGTTGGCCGTCATCGAGCGCTTGCGGGCCGAGCGTCCGGAGGTTCCCATCATCGCCGCCAGCGGCCTCGCCGACGAGCGCACGGACAAGGCGCTGGCGGCCGGCGCGGAGGAGTTCCTCTCCAAGCCCTTCACGGCGGAGAAGTTGCAGTCGGCACTGCAGCGCGTGCTCCGTTTGAACGACGAGCCCGCCGCTTCTTCACGGTAAACCGGGCAGGTCCGCTGGATACGGTCGGCGCCGGCCCAGGCCGAAGAGCAAGCGGGTCCTACGACGCAGCGTCGACGGGGGCCTCCTCCGGAACGCGGGAACGATCGGGAGCGGCCTGCAAGTCGCGCCACCAGAAGGGCACCAGGGCGACGGCCCCCACGAGTAGCGCCGTGGGCCAGAACAGGTTCGCTCCGGGCGGATGGACCAGCAGTTTCCCGATGCCGACGAGCATGCCAAACAGGGACGCCGTGCTCAGTAGCGTAAGACGCAGGCGGCGGCCCAGCGCGCGGGTCGGCTCCATCGGCGCATCGCCCGCCTCTTTGGCCGACCGGGGCCACCAGCCGAAGGGGCGCACCCTCTCGTAGAACCGGTTGCGGGCCTCGGGCGAGGTCGGCGGCGTGACAAGCGCCGTAATGACGGTGGCCGTCAGAGAGGCGACCACCATAGAGAGCAGCCGCAGCCACTCGGCGTCAACCACATTGATCACGATGGGCGCGGCGATGAGCGAGGCGACGATGGCGCTGCCCTCCGCGTAGAGGTTCACCCGCTCCCATAACCAGCGCAGCATGAGCACCGGCCCGATGCCCGCGCCGAAGACGAGCGATATGAACCACGTGGCCTGAATGGAGCCGAGGGACACCATGATGCCAATCGCAAACGCCAGGACGACCACGTTGGAGAGCCGGGCGACGAGGACCGACTCCGAGCCGCTCGGCTCGCGGTCGAGCCATTCCTCGCAGATCAGTCGCTTGTACAGGTCGTTGCTCCAGTACGAGGCGCCCCAGTTCAGGTGGGTGTCGATGGTGGAGGTGAGCGCGGCCAACAGCCCGGTGAGCATGAGCCCCCGCAGGCCCACGGGCAGCAGGTCGTCGATCCCGGTTACGAACGTCATCTCCCGGGCGGCCGCGAAGCCGTCCGTACCGATTTGGCTGGGGTCGAACGGGTAGAGCACCAGGAGGCCCGCGCTGATGACCAGCCAGATGAGGCTGCGCACCAGAATCTGGGACCACGAGAAGACGGCCCCCGCCACCCGCGCGTCGTGATCGCTCTGGGTCGACATGGCGCGCTGGGCCAGGTAGCCCGTGCCATCGCTACTCACCCAGAAGAGCCCTTGCAGCGCGATCACCATCAGAAAGGGAAAGAGGGCGGTGCCGCTGGGCGCAAAGGACATCATCTCTTGCCCCTGCAGCTGACCGTACAGCTCCACAATGCGCGGGCCGAGCGCCCCGATGCCACCGACGGCATCGACCACGTACCAGCTGTACACCACCGTGCCCAGCATGGCCAGCACAAATTGCATGGCATCGGTGTTTACCACGCTGCGCATGCCGCCCGTCGCCGAGTACAGAAAGGCGAACCCAACCATCAGCGCCAGGCTGATGAGCCCGTTGGTGGTGACGACGGCCGGGTCCAAGCCGGTAACGCTGCTGCTGAGCACGAGCCCGGTAGATTGCACCAGCCCGAGGATGGGCGCGTACAGATCGGCTGGGAGCCACGTGTGCCACGGCATAAACACCTCCGCGATGCGCACGGCCGCGACGAGCACCATGGCCAGGAAGATGCAGTTGACGATGGTGCCGTAGTAGATGGCCTTCAGCCCGCGAAGGAAGAGCACCCCACGGCCGTCGTAGCGCAACTCGGTGAGCTCGGCGTCGGTGAGGACGCGGGAGCGCCGCCACATCTCGGCAAAGATGAACGCCAGCAGGAGGTAGCCCAGGCCGTAAATCCAAAAGCGCCACAGGGCAAAGACGCCCGCGGTGGCGACGAGGCCCGTCACCAGCAGCGGGGTGTCCGCGGCATACTGGGTTGCGGCCATGCTGAAGCCCGCCTTCCAGCCCTTCACGTTTTGGCCCGCCAAGAAATACTGCCGGAGGCTTTGGGACGCCTTCTTCCGGGCCAAGAAGCCCTGTGCGGCGGCATACCCCACGAAGGCCAGGACGATACCGAGATCGAGCATGTGAATTCAGGGATGGGAAAAAGACGTTGCTCCACACGGCCATCGCACCGCGAGGGTCCACGGTGCGACACACATTCTGTGACGCTCTTTAAATACTTGCATCGCAGATCCGCATGAGCAGGGGCGGACCGGCGTCATGATGGCGGTCTGGAAGTATAGGCAGTGCCTGCGAAGCGAAAGCAGCCCGAGCCGCGATGATATCTAGAGCGTTACAAACGCAGAGGAGCTACGCCTCGAACTTTCGTCGAGGGCCAGCCATTCAATGCAGCGTTGTACATTCATCCACCCATGCCGCTTCTCTATGAGTTGGACGCATCGCCTTGTCCGTCGCGACGACGCCACCCTGAATACCTCCACTGAACCGACTCCGGTTACGCCCGAGAGCCCGCATGCCGTCGTTATCGGGGCGGGCTTTGGTGGGCTGGCTTCCGCGATCCGGCTCGGGGCCCGCGGCTTCCGGGTCACGCTCCTCGACCGGCTGGATCAGCCCGGCGGTCGAGCGCGCGTCTTCGAGCAAGATGGCTTCACCTTCGACGCCGGGCCCACCGTCGTCACTGCGCCGTTCCTGTTCGAGGAGCTGTGGCAACTGGCCGGGCGCCGCCTGGAGGACGACGTCGAGCTCGTCCCCGTCTCGCCCTTCTATCGTATCCGCTTCGATGACGGGTCGGCCTTTAATTACACGGGCGATGCGGAGGCGATGGAGCAGGAGATCCGCAAATTCAATCCGGATGACGTCGACGGCTATCGCCGCTTTCTCGAAAAGAGCGAAGAGATCTTCGAGATCGGCTTCGAAGAACTGGGCCACGTGCCGTTCGGCCGGCTCACCGACATGCTGAAGATTATCCCGGCGATGGTAAAACTGGAGAGCCACCGCACGGTGTACGGGCTCGTCTCGAAGTACATCAAGCACCCGAAGGTGCGCAAGGTGCTCTCTTTTCACCCGCTGCTCGTGGGCGGCAACCCGTTCAGCACGACCTCCATCTACACGCTCATCGCCTTCCTGGAGCGCAAATGGGGCGTGTGGTACGCGATGGGCGGCACGGGCTCGCTCGTGAGCGGCCTGTCGGACCTCATCGACACCCTCGGTGGCACGCAGCGCTACGGCGCGGAGGTCGACGAGATTCTCGTGGAGCACGGCCGCGCGGCCGGCGTGCGCCTCGCCTCGGGCGAGACGATCGACGCCGACCTCGTCGTCTCCAACGCGGATGTGAGCTGGACGTATCGCCACCTCGTGCCCGAGCAGGAGCGCGTGAAGTGGACGAATCGCCGCATCGAGAACATGAAGTATTCGATGAGCCTGTTCGTCTGGTACTTCGGCACCGACCGGCAGTACCAGGACGTCGAGCACCACACCATCCTGATGGGGCCGCGCTACAAAGGCCTGCTCGATGATATCTTCGACAACCAGCGCCTGGCCGACGACTTCAGCCTGTACCTACACCGCCCGACGAAGACAGACCCGTCGATGGCGCCCGACGGGCACGACGCGTTCTACGTGTTGAGCCCGGTGCCCCACCTCGACAGCGGCGTCGACTGGCGCGAGCAGGCCGAGCCGTACCGCCAGGCCGTTGAAAACTATCTCGCCGACACGGTGCTGCCCGACCTCGGTGAGCACCTCGTCACCTCGCGCATGCTCACCCCGCAGCACTTCCGCGATGACTACCTGTCGCTCAAGGGCGCCGCGTTCAGCGTGGAGCCGGTCCTGTCGCAGAGCGCGTACTTCCGCCCGCACAACAAGAGCGCCGACATCGATCAGTTGTACTTCGCCGGAGCCGGCACGCATCCCGGCGCTGGCATGCCGGGGGTACTGTCCTCGGCGCGCGTGCTGGATACCGTGGTGCCCGATGCCGAAACCTTCGAGACGGCGCGCCGTGCATCGGTCGCAGTGTGAAGGCGTAACGCGTAAGCAGCGTAATGTGTAAACCGTGAAAAGAGAGAATCACGTGCTACACGAGTTACACATTACGACATTACGTTTCACGTTTTTACGTACTGCATCCTCCCCGCACCAGCAACGAACCCATGCCCGCTCGCACGAAAGGCCAGGTCGAAGCGGCCGTCACCGAAGCGATCACGAAGTTTGAACGCGACTACCTGGGCCGTGGGCCGAAGGAGGCGCGCACGTTTATCATCGATAACCTCGTGATCGTACAACTGCAGGGCATCCTGAGCCCGGCCGAGCGGCAACTCAGCCACGAGAATGGCGGCGTCGAACTCATCAAGCAGATGCGTACGCGCCTGATCGAAAGCTCCAGCGGCGACCTGTGCAGCCTCGTCACCGACGAGACGGGGGGCGAGGTCGTGAGCATGCACACCGACATCAGTGCGCGGACGGGCGAGCGGGTGTTCGTATTCAGCATGGCCGGGGACCTGGAAGCCACCTTCGACCGGTAAGCAGGCCGCCGCATACGGTTCTTGAAGTTCTTGTAAGGGGGGCGTGCGGGCTTGCGCGTTTTCCTCCTGTCCGCTATACTCGTGCCCGGATGTGAATGCGGAGCGCCGCCCGGCGAGCCGACTTCGCATCCCGACATACCGACCGGCACAAGCCGCGCACACGCTCGTCCAAAGCGGGTGCAACGACTGTTGGCCGACTTCCAGCGCCCGTGAGGGCGTTGTGGGTCGGCCTTTTCTCGTTTTTCCATCCATGCAACCGTTGCAACGATCCATGACGAAGGAAACCCTCGCCGCTGCGCAAGCGGCGCCCGATGCACATTCTTCTTCCGACACGCCCATCCCGGTTACTGTCGCCTACGGCGATGGCATCGGTCCAGAAATCACCGAGGCCGTCGTGCGCGTGCTGGAGGCGGCCGGCGCCCCGCTGCGCTACGACGTGATCGACATCGGCAAGTCGGCCTACGAGCGCGGGATCACTTCGGGCATTCCGGACGAGGCATGGGACGCGATTCGGGAGAACAAGGTGTTGCTGAAGGGGCCGATCACGACGCCCCAGGGCGGCGGGTACAAGAGCCTGAACGTGACGCTGCGCAAGGCGCTCAGCCTCTTCGCCAACGTGCGCCAAGCGAAGGCCTACACGCCGTTCGTCGACTCGCACCACCCGGAGATGAACGTCGTCGTCATCCGCGAGAACGAGGAGGACCTGTATGCGGGCATCGAGCACCAGCAGACGCGCGAGGTGTCGCAGATCCTGAAGCTCATCACGCGTCCCGGCTCCGAGCGCATCATCCGCTACGCCTTCGAGTACGCCCGCGCCTACGGCCGGCAGAAGGTGACGTGTATGACGAAGGACAACATTATGAAGCACACGGACGGCCTCTTCCACACGGTCTTCGACGAGGTGGCCGCCGAGTACCCCGACATCGAGAGCGACCATCAGATCATCGACATCGGCGCGGCGCGTGTAGCGGCGCAGCCCGAGCAGTTCGACGTCATCGTGACGCTGAACCTCTACGGCGACATCCTCTCCGACATCACGGCACAGATCGCGGGCTCGGTGGGCCTGGCCGGCTCGGCCAACATCGGGTCGGACGTGGCCATGTTCGAAGCGGTCCACGGCTCGGCGCCCGACATCGCGGGGCGCGGCATCGCCAACCCGTCGGGCCTGCTGGTGGCGGCCACGCAGATGCTCGTGCACCTCGGCGCGTCGGACGTGGCGCAGACCATCAAGAACGCGTGGCTGAAGACGCTCGAAGACGGCATCCACCCGGCCGACATTTACCGCGAGGGGCTGAGCGAGCGCGAGGTGGGGACGGAGGCCTTCACCGATGCCATCATCGACCGGCTGGGCGATGAGCCCTCGACGCTCCAGCCCGTGCGCTACCGGTCCGGCGGCATCCACGTCGAGCCGTCGCCCACGCCCGAGCAGGAGAAGGTGCTGCGCGGCATCGATGTGTTCATCGACTGGGACGGCGCCGGCCGCGACCCGGACGTCATTGGCCAAGGGCTCGAAGAGGCCGCCGGGACGGTGGACTGGCAGCTCAAGATGATTACGAACCGTGGCGTGAAGGTGTACCCCGGCGGGTTGCCCGAGACGTTCTGGACGGACCACTGGCGCTGCCGCTTCTTGCCTGGCGACACCGACGCCATCCCGTTCGACCGCGTGCTCGATCTGCTTGGTGCACTACACGGTGCCGGATGGGACGTCATCAAGACGGAGCACCTCTACACGTTCGACGGACGCCGGGCCTACTCGCTGGGGCAGGGCGAGTGATCGACGCACGCGCCGCGCATCGCGGGCCCATGGAGGACGACGACTGGTTTACCGGACGCACCGCCGCACTCGGCACCAAGCACGGAAAAGAGCGTGTCATCGCGCCGCTACTGGACGAGCACCTCGGGGTCCGCGTGGTGGTGCCCGACGGCTTCGACACAGACCGCTTCGGCACGTTTACGCGCGATGTGGACCGGGCCGGCGATCAGCTGGAGGCCGCGCGGCGCAAGGCCGCGGCGGCGATGGACTGCACCGGGCACGCGATCGGGCTAGCGAGCGAGGGCAGCTTTGGGCCGCACCCGGCCGCGCCCATGTTGCCGGTCAGCCGGGAGCTCGTCGTGCTCCGCGACCGCCGGCACGCGCTCGAAATCGTGGGCCGGAGCGTGAGCCCCCGCGCCGTGATGGCGCACGCAACAGTCCGCTCCGTCGAGGAGGCGCTGGACTGGGCCGCGGGCGCCGGCTTCCCCGAGCATGGCCTCGTCGTGCGCCGCGGGCCGGACGATGCGCGTGGCATGACGAAGGGCATCACGGACAAAGCCGCACTCGCTGACGCCATCGAGCGGCTGCTCCGACGGCCCTTTGTGCGCAGTGTCTTCCTCGAAACCGATCTGCGCGCCCACGTGAACCCGACGCGGATGGAAACCATCGCCGAGGCGACGCGCGACCTGGTCGCCAATGCCCAGCGGCACTGCCCGGTCTGCCATCGCCCTGGGTTCGCGATCGACGAATCGAAGCCGGGGTTGCCCTGCGCCTGGTGCGGCCTGCCGACGCATGCCACGCGGGCCCACGTGTACCGCTGCCGCGCGTGCGACCACGCCGAGGTGGAGCGCCATCCGCATGGCGACGACACCGCCGATCCGGGGCAGTGCCCCTTCTGCAACCCCTAACCTGCAACGTCCAACGTTCCAACCTTCACGTCCTAACGTCTAACCCATAACCTGCAATGACCAGCCTGCTTGCCCTCCTTGCCCTCGTTGCTCCGCTCGCGTTTGGTCTGGCCGCGCTGGCCGCCCGGTTTCAGCCGGGACCGCGCCCACGCCTCGTCGAGCGCCTCAGCATGGCAGCCGCCGGCGTCGGTCTCGTGGCGGCGGCCGCATGTGCCGTCCTCGTCGCCACGCGCGGCACGCTCCTGAGTCCCACGCTGGGGGGGCAGGGGATCGGCCTCTCGATCCGGCTCGATCCGCTCAGCGTCGTCATGCTGGGCATGATTGCGCTCTTGGCCATCCTCATTGTTCGCTACAGCATCACCTACATGGAGGGCGACGCCCGCCAAGGCGTCTTCCTCGGGCGGCTCGCCGCCACCATTGCGGCCGTCGAGGTGCTCGTGCTTGCGGGCAACCTCGGGCTGCTCGTCCTGGCGTGGCTCGCCACGAGCCTGTCACTGCACACGCTGCTCGTGTTCTACCCCGAGCGCTCTGGAGCGGTCATCGCCGCGCGCAAGAAGTTCATCGCCGCCCGCATCGGGGACGCCTGCCTCGTGGCGGCGGCCGTGCTGCTGTACGTCCACTTCGGCACGGGCGACCTGGCGGCCATCTTTGCCGGGATGCAGGCCGCTGCCCCGGCCGGGTGGGCGCTCGGCACGACGGGCGGGGCGGCGCTCCTCATTGCCAACGCGGCACTCCTGAAGTCGGCCCAGTTTCCGACGCACGGTTGGCTCGTGGAGGTGATGGAGACGCCCACGCCCGTGTCGGCCCTGCTCCACGCGGGCATCCTGAACGCCGGGCCCTTCCTGGTCACGCGCTTCGCCTTCGTGATGGACGGCGCGGCCTCCGCGCAGGTGCTCCTGATCCTCATCGGCGGCTTCACGGCGCTCTTCGCCTCGTCGACGCTCCTGACGCAGCCCGCTATCAAGGTGGCGCTGGGCTACTCCAGCGCGGCGCACATGGGCTTCATGCTGATGGTCTGCGGCTTCGGGGTTTACCCGGCAGCCATCCTGCACCTCGTGGCGCACTCCTTCTACAAGGCGCACGCCTTCCTGTCGTCGGGCAGCGTGGTGGACGAGGCGCGCGCGGCCAAGGTGGCCTTGCCCCGCCGGCTCGGCCACCCCGGGCGCATCCTCGGCAGCATGGCCCTCGCCATCGGCGTCTACGTGGGGTTTTCGCTGCTCTGGGGGATCAACCCCGTGGCGGAGCCTGCCCTGCTGGCTATCGGCGCGATCCTCGTCATGGGCCTGGCCCAGATCATCGCGCCCGCGCTGGACTCGGACGGTCCGCTCGTGGGCACGCTGCGCGCGTGCGGACTGGCCGTGGGCGTGGCCATCGCCTTCTTCTCGTTGGAGGCGGGCGCGCACGCCATCTTGCAGTCCGTGCTGCCGGGCCTGCCGCCGCTCGGCCCGCTCCCGTTGGTGCTGATTGGCCTCGTACTCCTGGCCTTTGGGGCGACAGTAGTCCTCCAGATTGCGGGCCCGGCCCTGCCCGCTCGCTCGCGCGGCCGCCGCTTCGCCATCCACCTGCGCAACGGCTTCTACGCGAACGCCTGGTTCGACCGCCTCGTCGGCGCGCTCAAGACGGGCGCCCCGGACCGCCCTGCAAAGACGCGTGCGTAGGTCTCTGCTCTGAAAGTGTCCCGCAGATGTAGGTGGTGATGTTCATTTTTTCCTGGATGAAAAAACGAACTAAAAAAATCACGGCGGTGAAGAACCCGCCTGACGCAGGCTCTGGCTCCGCTGAAAGGAATCCAACTCGCGCTCCCTGTCGGGATCGCTCAGACACGATTCCTTTCGGGCGCTTCGTCTTCGCCTTCGTCCGGGCGGCGGGTTCTTCAAGGCCGAACGGCGCAATGTCTAGCCGATGGTGGCGCCCAAGAAGTGACGAGCCAGAATCTGCGCCCCCCGTTTTCCACTCACGATCCCATTAATCCCTACATCCCACACCCTGCCCGATGCCCACTGACGAACCCACGCTCGCCCCCCACGCTGTCCGCGAGGACGTCCTTGACGACGCCATCCGCCGTGCTTGCCAGACCATCGCGCCCGTCTGGCCGCTCGAAAGCTTCGTCGCCGTCAACCCGTATCTTGGCCTGGTCGATCGGCCCTTTGACGCGGTGGCCGACCGCCTGGCCCGCACGGCCGGCGCGCGCACGACGATGCCTGCCGCCTTCTACCTGGAGGCCGTCGACCGCGGCCGCATCACCGTGGCCGACCTCGCGGCCGCGCTGGACGCCGCCGACGATCCGCCGGCCGCTACCGTCGAGGCCTTTCTCGACCGCGTTCGCACGGCGCCCGACGCCGATCCGGCCGCCACGGTGCCCACCGTGGCCGACGTGGCCAGCGCCTGCACGGGGCACGACTGGGATCGCCTCGCCACGGATCGCGTCTCAGCCTGGGCTGGCGCGTACTTCGACCGCGGGCAGGCGCTCTGGCGCTCGGCCGACCCCGACCAGCCGCTCTTTGCCGCCTGGAAGGCTGAGGCCGGCGTCGACCACACGCCCGAGGTGATGGGGCTGGCCGGCTTCCGCGACGTGGTGGCTGCGCTGCCGGACGATCCGCGCGCGGCGGCGTACGACGCCCTGGCGCGGCTCGACGTCCCGGCGGCCGGCCTCGACCGCTACCTGCACCGCGTGCTGATGCGCGCCGGGGGGTGGGCCGCCTACGCCGGCCGCATCGTGTGGGACGCCCGCCTCTACGACGGCCGCGCGGACGACACGCTCCTGCAGTTTTTGGCCGTGCTGCTCGGCTGGGAGGTTGCCCTCTTCGAGACGATCCAGGATCCCGCCTTTCCCGGAGCCTGGGCAGCGGCCAACGAGGACCTCGCCACCGAGCCGGCGCCCCCCTGGCGCGCGGCGCTGGAGCGGCAGCTCATCCTGCAGGACGCCTTCGACCGGGCCGCGCAGCGCCGCCTCGTCGAGCGGGTCAACGCCCGGCCGGCGGCGTCGGCCAACGGCCAGCGGCCCGACGTGCAGGCCGTCTTCTGCATCGATGTGCGCTCGGAGGTCTTCCGGCGCCACCTCGAAGCCGCGGCGCCGACCGTCGACACGATGGGCTTTGCGGGCTTCTTCGGCTTCCCGATCGAGTACGTGCCCGTCGGCCACGAGACGGGCGGGGCCCAATGCCCGGTGCTCCTCACGCCCAGCCACACCATCCTGGAGACGGTGCCCGCGCCCGACCAGCACGCCCGGGCCGTGGAGCAGCGGCGCCTGAGCCATCACGTGAAGCGCGCCTGGAACGCCTTCAAGATGGGCGCCATCTCGTGCTTCAGCTTCGTTGGGCCCGTGGGGCTGGCCTATCTGCCCAAGATGGTGACCGACACGCTCGGCTGGACGCGCCCCGTGCCCGACCCCGATACGAACGGGCTCGACCAGGTGGCGGCCGCGCAGAAAGGCCCGCGCCTCGCGCCCGACGAGCACGCGGGCCACGCCGTCGGCATGCCGCTTGACGACCGGGTCGAGGTGGCCGAGGGGGCGCTGCGGGCCATGTCGCTCACGGACGGCTTCGCGCCGCTCGTCCTGATCACGGGTCACGGCGCCACGACGGTCAATAACCCGTACGACACGGGGCTCGACTGTGGCGCATGCGGCGGGCGCGCCGGCGAGGCGAACGCGCGGGTGGCCGCCGCCGTCCTCAACGACCCGGCCGTGCGCGCGGCGCTGGCCGAGCGCGGCATCCGCATCCCCGACGACACGGTCTTCCTCGCCGGCGAGCACGACACCACGACCGACGAGGTCGCCATCTTTAACCGAGACGCCGTGCCGGCACGGCATCACGAACTCCTGGCCGAGCTAGACGGGGGGCTGGATGAGGCCGGCCGCCGCACGCGCGCCGAGCGCGCCGAGCGGTTTCACCTCCCCGCGCAGGCCTCGATCGACGAGGCCGTCATCGGGCGGAGCACGGACTGGGCGCAGGTCCGTCCTGAGTGGGGGCTGGCCGGCTGCATGGCCTTCATCGTGGCGCCGCGCCACCGCACCGAAGGGCTCGACTTAGGCGGGCGCTCATTCCTGCACGACTACGACTGGCGGCAGGACGAGGACTTCGGCGTGCTGGAGCTCATCATGACGGCGCCCATGGTCGTCACGAG
>JAAAPH010000078.1 GCA_009908415.1 Bacteroidota bacterium | reverse complement strand
TACCGTAACCTCGGCGCGAACACGCACAGCGGCATCGAGGCCGCGCTGACGTGGTCGCCCACGGCGCCGCTGGAGATCGCCGCCCGCTACACGGGCAGCCGGTTCGTGATCGACGCGGCCGACGACGCGTCCATCGAAGGGAACCGCGTGCCCGGCATTCCGGCGCATCGTGGCTACCTCCACGTGCAAGCCGAACGCGACGGCTGGTGGGGACGCGCATCAACCGAGCTGGTGCCCGAATATGACGTCAACAACGCGAACACGGCCACCGCGCCGGGCTACGCGCTCCTCAACCTGGAGCTCGGCCACCGCGGCATCAATGTAGGCACCGCGCGCCTCCAGCCGTTCGCCAGCGTCAACAACCTCCTGGACGAGCAGTACGCCGGCTCGGTGGTGATCAACGCATTCGGCGGGCGCTACTACGAACCGGCGCCCGGCATCACGTACAGCGTCGGCCTCAACGTGGAGCTGTGAGGGCGCCTCTCGGCGCAGGATGGAGCACGGCTGTTCCTCCAGCAGGATGATCACTGCTTTTCGACGAGCAGCTTGTTGATCCACCCCTGTCCATCGGCACCCTGTACGAGGAGGTGGCCGTTCTGCTCTTCGCCCAGGTACACGAGCTGGTCGGCCGTCATCACGGTGGCGAGGACGGCCGCGCCCGACGCGGGGTTGGCAAAGAGTTGGATGTTGTCAACCTTTGCCGCCACCACATCGCCGGCGGCGAATGCCGCCTCTGCGGCAGGGACTGCTCTTTCGCCACTTGAGGCGGGGGCCGGAGCACCTGATTCTGCCTCGCTCGGCGGCGCCTCGTTCTTCTTCCGACCGAACAGCCCGCGGAAGGTGCTGCGGACCGACTCGGCCGCCTCGCTCACCCCTTCCTTGCTCGACGAGTAGGCATCCGAAACGGACGCCTTCGTGTCCTCCACGCCTTGCTCCACCGAGGACGACGCTTCATCGATCGACGCCGCCGTCTCGTCAACCGATGTGGCAGCCTCATCTACCTGATCGGTCGCCGACGTCACGGAGTTTTCGACCGTCGTGGCGGCCTCGTCGACTGTGCCTGTCGCCGACGCGGCGGTCGACTGAACAGACGCCGTCGCATCGTTGACCGGTTGAAGGGCGCCTTCAACGACGTTCGAAGGCTGCCTTACATCGGCAGCGGACCGTGCAGACGGCGCGTCTGCCCGAAACGTGATAGGGAGTGACATCTGCACGCAGACGGCCTTTCCACGTTGCCGACCCGGCGTGAACTGCGCCGCTTTCACGACGCGAACCGCTTCGGCATCGAGGTCGGCCCGTACGCCGCGCGTCACGACCGGGCTGAGGACCTGTCCTCGCGTGCCAACGATAAACTGCACAAACACACGTCCCTCAACGCCCGCGGCCCGGGCGCCATCGGGGTACCGTACCTGTGCCCGGAGCGCCTCCATGCCCCCAATGAGTTGGGGCTGCTCCTCCACAACAACGAGAAGCTGATCGCAGGCCTCCTCGTGCAGGTCTTGGCCTTCGGCTGATGAGAGCGACGACCAGGCGCTCAGGGTGAGCAGCAGGGCGCCCGTAGCGACGATCGGGACACGGGACGGAGCAGCGAGGTGAAAGAGCGCATTCATCATCGGGCTGGCGGCATCGGGTTCACAACGGCGGCAGAGAGCCAGCATATTAAAAGCCCGGACCAGGTGCTATCGCGTAAATACGCCATTTTGCACAGGATCGCAGCGGGCCCATCATGAAGCAGTCGCTTACAAAAGCCGCTCGCGCAAGGCCTTGACGATGGCGCCCGTCCGGGAGCGGACATCCAACTTGCCGTAGATATTCCGAAGGTGGGTGTCTACTGTGTGCGGACTGATGAACAGCCTTTCAGCCATTTGCTTCTGCGTGTTATCCTCAATGAGGAGTTGCAGAATCTCTCGCTCCCGGTCGGTCAAGCCGTAATTAGCGCGGGGCCGGACGTGGCGGCGAAACATGCGGATCAGCTTGCGGACTATGACAGGATTCATGGGCGCTCCGCCTGTCAGGGCGAGGTCGATAGCCTCGATAATCCGCTTGCCAGAAGATGGTTTGAGCAGGTACCCGCAGGCGCCTGCACAAATCGCCTCGAAAACACGTTTTTCGTCCTCGTGTGCGGTAAACCCAATGACATGCGAGCGCGGCACAACCCCCTTAATCTGGCGGATGCCCTCGCCCCCCTTCAGGCCGGGCAGCTCCAAATCCATCAATACGACAAGCGGCACCGCGCTCGGCTCTAGTGCCGCGAGGGCCTCCTCGGCCGAGTCGGTCGCCAGCATGCCCTGCACCTGCGTATGCCGACCGATCCAACTGACGACGGTCTCGCGCAAAGACGCATCCTCCTCAATGACCCAAACGTGGGGGGAAGACTCTGTCACAAGATAGGGGCACCGGGCAAAGAGTTGACGGTGCAGCTGAACAGAGGTCGTGTCTCTGCGCAGACTCGCTCACTCGAACGGTTGCACGCTGCTAGAAGAAAATAGCACCGTCCTGGGACCTAATGTGCGAGCCTATCGCGACGGCAGCATGCGGTTCGGCTCCATTCGGGTTGTAAGGCGACGATCATCCAGCGCATCCTCGAAGCAACTCCCCTCTGATCGCTGGCGGCCATTCGGAGGGTTGGGCCCCCGACCTGGGATCACTCCGCCACCGGCCGGATGAGCACAGCCCAGTCGGCGTCGGGCGCCTCGGGCGGGCGTCCGAGCGACGCCATGGCCGGGCCTCGGACGCGTTCCGTCGAGCCCGTCTGCAGCGCGCCGCCGTTGCGCGGATCGTACCAGCGAACCGCGTACGCTTGGCTGCTCGTGCCGAGATCCAGCTGCGCCGGCCCCCCTTCGGGCAGGTAGACGGCGTAAACGGCACCCGGATCGGCGAAGGCGTACGCATCCGTCCCGCTCACGAGCGCGTCGTTCGGTGTCATCGTCCAGAAGGGCAGGTGCGTGCGGAAGAACGTCAGGGCGTGCCGCACGTCGTCCCACACGCGGTCCCGGCTCCGCCAGTCCTCGGCGTTGAGGTCGTCGTGCGGATACTCGTAGCCGAAGTAGTACTCCACGCCCGCCCCGCCGGCCATCAGGTTGCCCCACAGCGTGTGCTGCCGGATCGCATCCCGGTTGCTATCCGGCCCGTCCGGCTTGACGCCGATCGTGTGCGGCCCCTGCTCGTCGTTGGCCACGACCCACGGCCTGCCGCTCTCGGCCGAGGCCTGTACCCATTCCCGTGTCGCTGCGTGCACGTTGTCGAAGTTCGTCTGAATCGACACGCCGTCCAGCTCC
>JAAAPH010000400.1 GCA_009908415.1 Bacteroidota bacterium | reverse complement strand
CATGGCCGATGCCGAAACCTTTGCCCTGCCGGGCACGGAAGACATCGGGGAGGCCGGCAACATCGTCGCCGATGAGGCCCGCCAGCAGATCTTCAACGGCGGATTCTTTTTCCGCGAACAGGTGGGCCTGGACGATCTGTTGTTCTTGAACCTGGGGTTGCGCCTCGACGGCAACAGCGCCTTCGGCGACGAGGTGGGCCTGCAGGCCTACCCGCGTGCCGGGCTCGCATATACGATTTCTGACGCGCCCTTCTGGGACGGCACGCTAGGCAACTACGTCAATGAGCTCAAGCTGCGCGCCTCCTTTGGGCAGACCGGCAAGTTTCCGGACCCGTTCGTGAAGGACATTACGTTTCAGGCGACGCCCTTCCGCGGCGCGAGTGCACCCCGGTTTGGCAACCCCGGCAACGAGGAGCTGAAGCCCGAGCGCACCTCCACGTGGGAGTTCGGCCTGGACGGTGCGGTCCTGTCGAGCCGGCTGGGAATCGGCGTCACGTATTACGAAGAGACGACCACCGACGCGCTCGTCGAGATTCCCGAGCAGCCCTCGACCGGGCGAGGACTCCAGTTCCGCAACATCGGCGAGCTGGAGAATCAAGGCATCGAGCTCTCCGCCAACGCGCGCATCCTGACGCTGCGCGACGTCCGCTGGACGCTCGGCGGGTCGTGGGGCTGGAATAAAAACGAAGTGACCGACATGGGCGGGGCCGCCGACTTCAACACGGGCGGCAGCAGCGTCCGGGCCCAGCAGCGCGTGACCGAAGGCAAGCCGATCGGCGTCTGGCGGCCGACCACGCCCTTCGACAGCAACGGCGACGGCCTGTTCGACGACTCCGAGTTCCGGTTTACCGACGACACGCCCTATCCCACGCAGACCGGCTCGATCAACACGAGCATCACGCTGTTCCAGAACGTGCTCATTCGCGGATTAGCCGACTGGGCGACGGGCGCGCGGGTCTTCGACTGGGGCAGCCATTGGGCTTCGTTCAACGGGCTCGTGCGCGCGCCACGACCGGTCAAGTACGACCTGGACGGCAATCCCATCGACGAGGACGGCGACGGCGAGTTTGATCTGTTTTCCACCACCGAAGCGGGGTCGGCGCTGTTGCTCGATGGCGATTACCTGAAGCTGCGCGAGGTGACGGTGAGCTACAACCTGCCCGGCACCCTCATGCAGCAGCTCGGTCTGCGATCGGGGTCGGTGTACCTCACCGGTCGCAACCTGCTGATATTCACGCGCCAGGATCTCGTCGATCCCGAGCTGGCGGGGCTCACGGACACCGCAGGGCTAGAGCTGGGCGGCGAGCAGAGCGTTACCTTGTCGCCCCCGCGCCAGGTGCGGCTCGGCATTGAGGTGTCCTTCTAACCGCCGCGGCCCGGATGGGCCGCCGCCCCTCGCCTCCCCGCCCCTTTCGACTCGCACACCTTACCCTACTCATGACCATTCGATTCAACCGTACCCTTTCGCGCACCCCTTTTCATCTGTTGCTCGGCGCCCTACTTGCCGTCACGCTGACCCTGGCCGGGTGCGACTTCCTCGACCCGACGGAAGTGGAAAACCCGCGCACGACGGATGAGGACCTCGCCCGCGCCGAGGAGCCGGTTAGCGCGCTCCTGCCCGGCCTGCGCGCGCAGTTTGCCCGGGCGCTCAGCTCCACAGTGGTGGTGACGGAGTTTGCGTCCGACAACTTCTCGATCAACGGCACCGGCCTCGGAGGCAACGACCTCGACTTCCCGGCGAACATCACGCCCAACGAGGCCACGACCAACAGCACGGGGCAGAACGGAAGCTACTGGAACCTGCAGGAGCTGCGGGCGCTGGCCGACTTCGTGCTGGATGAGATTGCACCGGAAGACGACAATGCTACCGACGTGCAGCTGGCGGAGGCGCACTACTACCGCGGCATGGCCTATCTGATGCAGGGCGAGAACTTCGTGGCGGTGCCGACGGAGGAGGACGGTGCGCCCGTCGCAGCCCGTTCGCTGCTCCAGGAGGCCGCGGGTGAGTTCCAGCAGGCCCGCTCGCTCGGGAACGAGGAGGTCGCCACGTGGGCGGCCGCAGCGCTGGCGCGCACGCACCGCGCGCTCGGTAACACCGGGGAAGCCGCGTCCTTTGCGCAGACGACGCTCCAAGAGGGCGGGGCCGATTTCCTCCACCAGCGGCTCTACGATGGCGACAACCTGGACAATGACCCGCACGACTACCTCGTGCAGCGCTCGCTGCAAGAGATGCAGCCGCTGCCCCGGCTCGACTTTCTGGATCCGAAGTACATTGCCGAGGATGCGGGCATCGCCGTGGCCAAGGCCGAGGAGATGCATCTGATTCTGGCTGAAGTGGCCCTCGCGGATTCCGACCCCGGCAGTGCTCGATCGCACATGGTCGATGCGATCAACGTCGCCGCCGATCGGCCCGTCGTCGAGTTTAACGACAGCGATCCGCGCTTTGACAACGACCTGAATACGCGTCCCGACACGTCGGTCATTGAGATCGCCTTCGAGGAAGGGGCCGACTTCGTGTCCGGGCTCGTGCTGAACCGGCCGGGGCTCGTCAACGTGCCCACCGTGTCGGCCACGCACATCACGGCGGACGACGTCAACAATGCGAGCGATGCGGAGCTGACGCGACTGCTGTACCTGCTCCGTCAGGAGATTCTGCTGCTCGAAGGGCGCCGCCTGCACGACCTCGGCATTCGCCTGCCCATGATGCTGCGCGAGATCGACACGAACCCCAACATCAACGCGGGCGACACGGGGACGGAGGTCGCGGTCCCGGGCTATATTCCGCCGGGCAACGAGATGGACCGCTACGCGCCTGTTGCGTTGTACGACGACAACGGCAACCTCGTCGAGACGCAGGTGACGATCCTGCACGACATGAACCGCGTCGTCGCCGAACAGCGCGGGTTGGTTATCGAGGCCCCACAGCTCGGGCAGTAGCCCCAGCTACGGCACTCCGTTCAGAAAACACAACGCCTCCCGCGGCAGCGTCCACCGGGAGGCGTTGTGGTTGGAAGGACCTATCGCTGGAGAATGCTTCTGCTAAGCCGGTTCGGTCACGGCGTGCAGCTCGTCCCAGAAGTTCGGAAACGACACGCGGGCGCAGTCGGCGTCGGTGATCGTCGTTGCGCCGTCGGCCACGAGGCCGGCGACGCCCATCGCCATCGCGATGCGGTGGTCGTCGAAGCTACTCACCGTCGTGCCATGGAGCGCCGCGGGCCCCTCGATGGCCAAGCCATCGTCGAACTCGTCAACGTCGGCGCCGAGCGCTTGGAGGTTCTGGGCCATGGCGTCGAGGCGGTCCGTCTCC
>JAAAPH010000528.1 GCA_009908415.1 Bacteroidota bacterium | reverse complement strand
GGGGTTTGCTATCCAACCAAAACCAAAGTCTTCCGCGACCCCGATCGAGGATCCATAACCAACGGCCCACGGAGCAACCTTTGACATGTATGCCTCAGTGGGTAGCGTGCTGACGTTGGGCCCGGTCAGGTCGTGTTCATGCCTGGCACCTATGCCCCCACCTCTTCCTCGTCGCGTCCGTCCCGGGCGCGACGGGCGACCGCAGCCGTCTCGGCTGCAACGAGGGCCAACCCACGTATCCCTCCGACCCGTTGGCTCGACGCCTCACCGCCAGCGCCCTCACGCCACCGACGTATGGATCCTCGCCTGCGCGAGGATGACTACCGTGGAGGCCGTGTAGTAATTCATTCCGAATCGCTACCGTATTGGGGTTTGCTATCCAACCAAAACCAAAGTCATCCGCGACCGCGATCGAGAGCCGAGCGAAGCGCCCCGACCACCGGGAGGCGACACGAACGCAGTGAAGTTAGTGCCTGTGGTGAAGTACTCTTGGGGTGCGACACACGAGGTAAACGAGAGCAACGACTCGCGTAGCGGAGTAATCCATACCGCAGTACCGCCGGAGGAATTCTTAAAAGGTATAGCTGAAGGTGCCAATCGAGGATGGTGGCTTCTTTGAGGTCTTGCTGCTCCCTACCGAAACACAATCGTCCGATTCTCAAACACCAGCGTTTTGCGCTGCAGGTGATTCCAGATCGCCCGCGAGAGCACGATTTTCTCCAGGTCCCGCCCTTTCCGCACCAGGTCCTCCACCGCGTGGCGGTGGTTCACGTGGATCACATCCTGCTCAATGATCGGCCCCTCGTCGAGCTTTTCGGTGACGTAGTGGCTGGTCGCCCCAATCACCTTCACCCCCTTGTTGTAGGCCGAGTGATACGGCTTCGCCCCGGGAAATGCGGGCAAGAAGGAGTGGTGGATGTTGATGATGCGCGCGGGATATTTCGCGACGAAATCAGCCGTGAGGATCTGCATGTACCGCGCAAGCACGATGAAATCGATATCGTGCTCGCGCAACAGCTCGAGCTGTAGTTGCTCGGCCTGAGGCTTGGTGTCCCGCGTCACCGGGATGTGGTGATAGTCGATGTCGTATTTTTCGGCGAGCGGCCGCAGGTCCTCGTGATTGCTGATGATGAGCGGTATCTCAACGGTCCACTCGCCACTGCTGTACCGCGCGAGCACGTCGTGCAGGCAGTGCGCGTACTTGGACACAAAGACCGCCATGCGCGGAATGTTCTTCGTAAAATACAGCTGCCACGTCAGGTCCAGCGGCTCAGCAATCGCCTGCTGAAACTCCTCGGCGATGCGGTTTTCCGGGAGTTCAAATCCCTCCAGATCCCATTTGGCCCGCATGAAGAACACATTGTGCGCCTTATCGACGTGCTGGTCGATCTCCAGAATATTGCCATTGTGCTCGGCCAGAAAGCGCGTGACTGCAGCCACCAGCCCCTTACGATCGGGGCAATGGATGAGCAGGATAGCGGCATGCGCGATGGCTGTGCTCAAAACAGTTCGGCTGAAGGTTGCAAGGGGCGATTTGCACCCTCAAAGCGTATTTGATAGCGCAAGATCCAACGGCGGGGTTAGCTGCCTCAACGCGGTGGAAGCGTCTGCGTCACTTAAGACTTCCTCAACGTACCTCTCGCGCGACGCACGCTAAGCGGCATGGGTAGCCCTGCACCGATGGAGCCGAGACGGCTCCCGGTGGCGTCGTGCCCGAGACGGACGCGACGAGAAATGATTACCCGAAGGTCAGCTGGACTATTCCAGGAGGTAACCAGTGCCAACCGCACGGGCGTGCAGCTCGGCCGCGCCCTCGACGCGTTCACCGACGTCGCTCAGGTACACGGCGTGACTTGAGCGCAGCTCGCTCAACGGGAGCGCTCGTCAACAGCGGCCAGCACGCGCTGACATAGCGTGTCATCGATCCAGAAGGACGTCGCTCACAGAGCATCGAGTTCGGGATGGATCGCGTCGATGAGGCTCTCTTGTTTTGCGCGGAGCAGAACGCCGATGGCGCCTGTTTTCCGGAGGCCAAGACCGTCCGCTCGGTGCCGGGCGGCCGCCTCGTCGAGAAGCACGAGGTCGGCATCAATCTGATGAGCGAGGGCCAGGGTGTCCGCTTCTCCAGCATCAAGGGCCTGCCGCAGCAGTCGGCGCGTGCCTGTTTCTTCTTCGACGGAGGCGACGGTCAACCAACCGGCTTCGCGAGCCGCTCTTGCTTCCGGCGCTCCAGGGCGCTCTTCGCCCTCATCCACAGTTTCCCGCCAGACCGCATGCGGAACTACGATGTTGGAATAGAGCGTACGGAGAAGCTGAAAGCGATGGATTCGGGCGAGATGAATCAGAACCGAGGTGTCGCTCACGACCGTCATTCGGCCTCGGCATCCGAAAACGCGTAATCGAGATCGGCGTCCAGATCGGCGTCGGTATAGTCACGAGGCACCTGCCGCTCGCCAAGCAACGCTTCGAAGTCGCGGCGCGAGAGCCTGGCCAGTTGGCGGGCCTTGCCCAGCGGCAGGAGCTGACGGGCATAGAGCGTCACGGCCAGTTCCTTACGGATTTCCTGTTCCGCCGCCCCCGGGGGGAGGTGCAGCGCGGCCGCTACATCATCGGGAATGTCAACCGTGAGTTTGCTCATGATCACGATTTTCTTCGATATAGAAAGATTCCAACACGGTAGTACGTCGGCTGGCTGCCGACGGTCCTATGGGCCTCCATTCTGCTGAGCCCTTTCCTCTTGCAGATCCCACAGCGTGGAGTCGCTACGGTAGAGCACTTTGCCGGTCGGCACCCGTTTGGCGGCGGACTCGACGTGTATATCCTGATCATCGAAAAAGATATGCGGGTTAAAGGATTCCAGGACCGGACCTTTGTCGACACCACCAAGGAAGAACGCCATGTCCACGTAAACGCCCCACGCCCGCAGGGTCTTGATCACGCGAAGATCGGCTGGGCTGTCGCGTGAGGTGACGAGCGCCAACCGTACGGGCGAGTACTCCACGCGCGTCGGGAGCCGCTCCTGCATCCGCGCCAGAGCTTTGAGGAAATCCTCGTACGGCCCGCCTGGAAGGGGCTGGTCCTCGAGATCCTGCTCCCGCTCGCGGAATCGGTCCAGGCCCCCCGTCTTATACACGATTTCACTCTCATCGGAAAAGAGCACCGCGTCTCCATCGAGTGCGATGCGCACCTCGCCGTCGGTGGCGATAGGCGTCCGGTCCGGGGGCACCGACAGCACGGCCGCCGCGCACGCTCCTGTGTCGATCACGAACTGCGCGTCCTCCTCAGACGTTGTGAGAAAGAGATCGACGG
>JAAAPH010000065.1 GCA_009908415.1 Bacteroidota bacterium | reverse complement strand
GTCCGTTTCGCCCCCTGACGCCCGCCCCCAGCAGGTCTCCCTCGATGACATCCGTCGTCCCATCGAAGCCGAGCTGGATGCCTTTCAGGACTACTTCCGCGAGTCCATGCGGTCGGACGTGGGCCTGCTGGACAAAATCACCCAGTATGTGCTCCGCCAGAAAGGGAAACGCATCCGCCCCATCCTGGTGCTGCTGTCGGCCCAACTCTGCGGCGGCATCTCGGAGACGAGCTACCGCGCCGCCGCGCTCGTGGAACTACTCCACACGGCCACGCTCGTGCACGATGACGTCGTGGACGACGCCGAACGCCGTCGCGGCATGTTCTCAATCAATGCCCTCTGGAAAAACAAGATTGCCGTCCTGATCGGCGACTTCCTCTTGAGCCGCGGACTACTCCTGTCCCTCGACCACCACGATTACTCCGTGCTGCATGCGCTCTCCGACGCGGTGCGGCGCATGAGCGAAGGCGAGCTGCTCCAGATCGAGAAGTCGCGGCTTCTCGACATCGACGAGGAGACATACTTCCGCATCATCTCGGACAAGACGGCATCGCTCATTGCCGCCTGCACCACGAGCGGCGCGCTCAGCGCCACCGACGATGACGACATCATCGACCGGATGCGGACGATGGGTGAGAAGCTGGGCTTGGCCTTCCAGATTCGCGACGACCTCTTCGACTTCGGCGTCAAGGACGTGGGCAAGCCGATCGGCATCGACTTGCAGGAGAAGAAAATGACGTTGCCGCTCATCTACGCGCTCCGAGAGTCCGGGCGGGGCGAGAAGCGGCGCATCATGAACATCGTGCAGCAGGACGACAAGAGCCGCAGCGACATCCGCACCGTGTCGCAATTTGTGGCCGATCGGGGCGGCATTGCCTACGCCCGTCGTCGCATGAATGCGTTTGCCCGCGAGGCGCACGCCCAGCTCGTAGACATTCCGCCGTCGGACGCGCGCGACGCCCTGCTTGACCTCGTGGCGTTCACCGTGCAACGGAAGAAGTAACATCTCCGGAAGACGTGTCCCCCAGCGAAGATTCTGGGTCGCTTTTGAGGGGCGGATTCGTTAAGCTCCACGGCAAATGTACCGTTCGTCCGCTTCTCTCACTACACGATTAGACCCATGACGCGACGCTTCCTTCTCCGCTCGACGGGCCTGCTGCTCCTGCTGGCCCTCCTCGTTACGTCCGAGACCACCTACGCCCAGCGCGACAACAGCGAGCCGCGCGCCAGCCCGAACGCTGCCGTCTCCCAAACGATCGGCACGACGGTGGTCGACATGCACTTTAGCCGTCCCGGCGTGAAGGGACGTACGATCTTCGGCGACCTCGTGCCGTACGGCGAGGTGTGGCGCGCCGGTGCGAATGAGCCGACCACGATCACCTTCAGCGACGACGTGCAGGTTGAGGGCGAAACGCTGGAGGCCGGCACGTACAACCTCTTCATCCGACCGAACGAAAACGGCCCGTGGGACGTGATCTTTACGACGCCGGTGGACTGGGGCACGATGTATAACCAGGCCGATGCGGTGCTCGAAGTTAGCGCTTCGCCCGTCGATGCCCCCATGCAGGAGTGGATGACGTACCGCTTCGTCGACCTTGGCGACGGCTCTGCGACGCTTCTGATGCACTGGGCCGAGACCGGCCTCCCCATCAGCATCTCGACGACCGGATGACCGCATCCGCCTGCTGCTGAACGCCCTCCGTGCGGCCGGGACCGATTGGTGCTCTCGGCCGCACGACGCGTTTGGGGCCCCCGGGTCCCTGCCAGCGCTCACTGTCTCTTTCGACCAATGTCCTTTGCCCTCAGATGCCCACGCTTCACCTCCTTGGCACCGGCGCCGCCATCAGCGACCCGCACCGGACGACGACGATGCTCGGCGTTTCCGACGAGGCGGCCACCGCTCCCGACGTGCTGCTCGTCGACTGCGGCGGAGACGTCTTGCAGCGAATGCGGATGGCCGGGCTGCCGTTCGAGCGGATTGCGGGGCTCATCATCACCCACGCCCACCCCGATCATGTGAGCGGGTTTCCGCTGTTCATGGAGAAGATCTGGCTCGCGGGCCGGAAAACGCCCATTCCGGTGTGCGGCATCGCACCGGCCCTGGAGCAAGCGCAGAAGACGTTCGAGGCCTTTAGCACGATCACCGCGGACTGGGACGATATGCCCGCCATCGACTGGCGGCCGGTGGCGTTCCAACGCGACGCCATCGTATGGGACGATGCAACGTGGACCGTGACGGCGGCCCCCGTCGAGCACGGCATCCCCAACGTGGGGCTCCGCATCGAGAGCCCGCGCACCGGGGGCGTGGTGGGCTACTCCTGCGACACGGCGCCGTCGGGCAACGTGGCCCACCTGGGCCGCGACGCGGATTGGCTTGTCCACGAAGCGAACGGTGCGGGCGAGGGGCATTCCTCGGCCCCACAGGCTGCTCGCACTGCGCAGCAGGCTCAGGCCGAACGGCTGGTCCTCGTTCACCTTCCGCCGGGCGACAAACAGGCCGAGCTAGCCGCGGCTCAGTCGATTTTCGACGCGACGGAGTTGGGCGAGGAACTGGGCTCGTACCCGCTTTAAGCGATGAGTGTTACCACGGCAGCACGTAGAAGAGTACGGCGCAGTAGTGGGTGATGCTGCCGACGAGCACGAAGACGTGCCAGATGGCGTGGCTGTAGGGAAGTCCGTGCCAGCCGAAGAAGATGACGCCGACCGTGTACGCCAGGCCGCCGGCGAGCAGCCAGAGCAGGGCCCCCAGCGGGATGGCCTGCAGCATGGGATCGATGAAGAGCACGCTAACCCATCCCATAAGCAGGTAGATCGCCGTGGCGCTCCAATGGAAGCGGCGCTGCGAGAAGATCTTGAAGAGAAGCCCCACGATGGCGATGCCCCACACGAGCGAGAGCACAATCCACCCGAATCCGTCTCGCAGAAAGATCATGGTGAACGGCGTGTACGTGCCCGCGATGAGCAAGAAGATCGCCACGTGGTCGACGATGCGGAGGATGCGTTTCGATCGCGGCTGGCGCGCGCTGTGGTAGCAGGTGGAGGCGCCGTAGAGAAAGACGAGGGTACCGCCGTAGATGCCACAGCTCAACAGGTGCCATGCGTCGCCAAAAAGATACGCAAGCACCATGAGGGCAACCCACCCGATGACGCTGAGCACCAGCCCGATGCCGTGCGTGATGCTGTTGGCGAGTTCCTCCGCTTCGGTCTGCGGCGTGGCGCCGTGTATCACCTTCATCGTGAGATCCCGATTGTCTTGGTGGCTTGCCTCCTGCGGTCCCCACGGGGCACGATGCTCTCTGCTCCTCCCTAGC
>JAAAPH010000042.1 GCA_009908415.1 Bacteroidota bacterium | reverse complement strand
GTAAGCGGTGCACCGCGCCTAGGCAGTCGGCTCCTCCGCCACGAACGGCGCGAAGTCGCGGGCGGAGAGGACGGGGCCAATCGCGCGCCGGATGACGTTCTCCGCGACGCTTCCCATGAAGGTGCGATCGAGGCCGGTACGCCCGTGGGTTGACATCACCATCAGATCGCTGGGTGCAGCGAAGGCGATGATCTCACGGACCGGATGCCCCTCTTCCACGGAGGCCTCGGCGTGTGTGCTGCTCACGCCGAGGCGGGCCAGCTGTTCGTTGAGCGCACGCTGGGCGTAGGAACGCACATCGGCTGCGCCTCGGGGCGCGATATCCACGCCATAGGCCACCGGCACGCTAGCATCCTCAACCACGTGCAGCGCGGCGAGGGGGACGTCGTACGCCCGGGCGATCGAGAGCGCGTACCGCAGGGCGGACCACGACGCCTTCGACAGATCTGTGGGAGCTACGACGCGCTCTATGCGTGGGGCATCGGCGTCCTCCTCGGCACGAGCCGTCAGCACCGGGCAGGGCGCGAGGCGAAGCACCTCCTCCGTGACGCTGCCCATGAGAGCCCGGCGCATCCCGCGGCGCCCTTCTGTACCCAGCACGATAAGGTCGATCTCGTGGTCGTCCACGTACTCGAGGAGCGCCGGCGCGGGGGCTTCCCCCCGAATGAGCGCATGATGAACCCGCAGGCTCCCCGGATCGAACCCGCCTGCCGTCAGCGACGCGCGGGATCGTTCCTTGAACTGCTCGCGGATGCGATCGATGAGCCCCGCCGGCTCGTCGGTGGGATCAAATGGATCGTCGGCGTGCACCTTCACGCCCACCATGTGCAGGGTCGCATCGAAGCGCTTCGCCAGGTCGAGTCCGCAGGCCAGGGCATGCTCGGAGGAGGCGGAAAAGTCGCGTGCGATGAGGATGTTAGCCATCATAGGGAGATCCTCGCGGCATGAACGCAGGCGTAATCACAAGGCCAGGGGCTGGCCCGTTAGCTCGTCACCACAGGCCCCGCCTCGATGATCTCCTGAGACGCGGACTCGCGGTACTTCTCGAAGTGCTCATTGAACAGGCCGGCGAGCTTGTCAGCGGCCTGGTCGTACGCGGCCTTATCGTCCCACGTGTTGCGCGGGAGGAGCATGTCGCTCGGCACGTTGGGGCACTGGGTTGGAATCTCGAACCCGAACACGTCGTCGGTCTCGGTAGGCCCATCATCGAGGCTGCCATCGTGGATGGCGTCGATGATGGCGCGCGTGTGCGGCAGCGGCATCCGGTGCCCCGTGCCGTACGGCCCGCCCGTGATGCCCGTATTCACGAGCCACGCCTTGGCATTGTGGGTGCGCATCTTCTCGGCCAGCATCTCGGCGTACTTGTTCGGCTCCCACACGAGGAACGCGGCCCCGAAGCAGGCGCTGAACGTCGCCTTGGGTTCATCGACGCCCACCTCCGTGCCAGCCACCTTCGCCGTGTACCCGCTGATGAAGTGGTACATGGCCTGCTCCGGCGTCAGCTTGGCGACCGGCGGCATCACGCCGAACGCGTCGTACGTGAGGAAGATGATGTTATCGGGATGCTCCGCGACGGCCGGAATCTTGGCGTTATCGATGTACTCCAGCGGGTACGAGGCGCGCGTGTTTTCGGTGATCGACGTGTCGCCGAAGTCGACTTGGCGCGTCTCCTCGTCGAACATCACGTTTTCGAGGACCGTGCCGTAACGGATGGCGCGGTAGATTTCAGGCTCTTTCTCCGCCGAGAGGTCGATGGCCTTCGCGTAGCAGCCGCCTTCGATGTTGAAGACGCCGTCTTCGCTCCAGCAGTGCTCGTCGTCCCCGATGAGCTTACGGTTCGGATCGGCGGAGAGCGTCGTCTTGCCCGTGCCGCTGAGCCCGAAGAACAGCGAGACGTCGCCCGCGTCGCCTTCGTTGGCCGAGCAGTGCATCGACAGCACGCCTTGCTCGGGCATCAGGTAGTGCATCACGGTGAAGACGCCCTTCTTCATCTCGCCGGCGTACTCGGTGCCGAGGATGACCATTTCGCGCTCCTCAAACGACAGGTCAACGCTCGTCTTGGAGCTCATGTGCTTCGTCTGCCGATTGGCCGGAAACTCGCCCGCGTTGTAGACGATGAAGTCCGGCTCCCCGAACGCGTCGAGCTCCTCGTCGGAGGGGCGGATCAGCATGTTGTTCATGAAGAGGGCGTGGTAAGGCCGCGTGCAAACGATGCGCACCTTCAAGCGATAGTCCGGGTCCCATCCGGCAAACCCATCCATCACGTAAATGCGCTCGCGGGTATTCAGGTAGTCCTGGGCGCGCTCCCGGTTGATCTCAAACGTGTGCTCATCGATTTCGATGTTGATCGGCCCCCACCAGATGTTGCCTTCGCTGTCGGGGTGCCGCACGATGCGCTTGTCGGCGGGGCTCCGCCCGGTCTTCTCGCCGGAGCGGATGCGGAGTGCGCCGCTGCTCATGATCGCAGCCGTTTCGTCATAGTGGATCGCCTCCTCGTAGAGATGCGCTGGGTTGGCGTTGCGTACGACGTCGTCGACGTCAATGCCATAGGGGGTGAGATCGGGAGAGGACATAGTGGGGATCCGGTTCGGTGGATGAGCTCAGCGTGTAACGAGAGGATAATGGGTCTGGCCGAGAGGTACAACGGCTCCTCCGGGAGGCCCTTCGTAGGCACGTCTTGCACCCGGCCGTAAGCGATTCCCCTACGCGTCCGTGGACGCCGGCTTCTGGGCCACGACGAGCAGGCCGGTGCCGGTCGCGTTGGGGTGCTCCATATCTTTTGCGTTTAGGTACAGCCCGAGCGGAAGCGCCGCCACGTAATACAGCGGCAAGATGACGAGCGCGGCCCACGTGGCTCCCAGCATCTGCATGGGGCGTTTGATGAGCCAGCGCCAGGCCCGCGACCCGTAGGGTCCATACGTATACAGGCTACGGACCGGTTCCAAGCCGGCGTCGTTAAGCTTTGCTTCCAGCGCCTGCCTGTTGTACCCGTCGCGCACGTGCTCGCCGATGAAGCCCTCGTCGGTGTCGGCCTGCACATCGGAGCCGCCCTGGTCCGAGGGCGTGTTGATGATCACGTGCCCGCCCGGCTGCAGCACGCGCTCGAAGTGGCGGAAGACGGACCGGTCGGCGGCGATGTGCTCCATGACATCCACCGACAGGATGAGGTCGAACGGCCCCTCGGCCTGCAGGTCCGTGAGGTCGTCCCACGCCAGCGTGACCCGATTGCGCTGCGGCGTCTTTTCGATGAAGGACCGTGCACGGTCGAGGTAGTCCTGCTTCACGTCGACCGCATGGACGTGCGCGTTCGG
>JAAAPH010000411.1 GCA_009908415.1 Bacteroidota bacterium | reverse complement strand
GGGGTGGGCTTCTTCTTCAGCGACATGCTCGGCAACCGGAACCTGACCGTCATCGCGCAAGCAAACGGTACGTTCAAGGACATCGGCGGACAGGTTTCCTACCTGGATCGGGGCGACCGGCTCAACTACGGCGGGTCGGTGTCGCACATCCCCTACCTGTTTGGCTTTGTGCAGCAGGGCTTCAATCCCAATACCGGCTCCATCGTCATCCAGCAGGTGCTTCAGCGCATCTATCAGTCGCAAGCGACGGTGATGGGCGCGTACCCGCTCACGCAAACGCGCCGGTTTGAGCTCACCGGCGGCATCATCCGCTACGGATACGACTTTGAGGTCCGCGAATTTACACGCTTCGGCGTACGCGACCGCGACCTCAACCAACTCGAACCCGACCCCATTTACCTGGCCACCACGGGCGTCTCATATGTGGGCGACTTTGCCAACTTCGGCTTTGTCTCGCCGCTCCAAGGCGGACGCTATCGCTTCGAGGTGTCGCCGCAGATCGGCTCGGAGGAGTACGTCTCCGTCCGCGCAGACTACCGCCGGTACTTCTTCCACAAGCCGTGGACGCTCGCCCTCCGGGCGCTGCACGTCGGCAACTACGGGGCCGACCTCCAACCGGAAAGCCCGCAGCAAGGGTTCGTGCTCGGCCGCGAATTCTTGGGCGACCCCTACCGGCAAGGGTTCATCCGTGGCTACGGCTTCAACTCGATTTTCGACGAGGAATGCCGGTTTGCCAGCAGCAACAGCTGCTCGATCATCGAGCAGTTGTACGGCACGCGGATCGGGCTCCTGAGTGCTGAGTTGCGGCTCCCCCTCTTTGGCACGGATGCGCTAGGGCTCATCAACTTTCCGTACCTGCCCACGGAGCTGCTCCTCTTCACCGATGCCGGCGTAGCCTGGACGAATGAAGACCTGCGCGCATTCTCCTTTACCTCGGATGTCGACGCGAACCCAAGCACTTCCGGATCACCGAGCCGTCCGCTGGTGAGCACCGGCATCGCAGCCCGGTTCAACTTGCTGGGCGCGTTCGTCTTCGAGATGTTCTATGCCCGCCCCTTCCAGCGCAAGAGCGTGAACTGGGACTTCGGCGTGGTCATCCGACCGGGCTGGTAGGCCGGGGAACGGGTGAACAAGGGAATGGGGAACCGAGCGCATGAAGCCCTCTCCTCCTACCCCTCTTTCGCCCCGTTTCCCCCTTTCTCGACAGTCAGTTCGCCCTGCAGGACGGTGACGGCCTGGCCCATGAGGAGCACGCGCTCACTGGTGGGCGGGTCCACCTGGATGCGCACGGTACCGCCCCGGGAAGAAACCTGCCGCCCCACGAGGTCGGTGCGGCCGAGGCGTTCGGCCCAGAACGGCCCCAGCGCACAATGCGCCGATCCCGTCACCGGATCTTCCGGCACGCCCACACGCGGCGCGAAGAATCGTGATACAAAGTCGTGGTCGGCCTCGTCGTCGGCCGGTGCCGTCACGATGACGCCGCGCGTGTCGACGGCGGCCAAGCGCGTCAGGTCGGGGGCTACGGATCGCACGGCGGCCTCGTCCTCGAGCAACACGCCATAGTCCATCCGATTGCGGCCGACGAATACGGGCGCGACGCCCAGTGCGGCGAGCAGACCTGATGGTGCGTCGGCCTTGGCCAGCGGCTCCGCTGGGAAATCCATCGCGATCCATCCGTCGCGGGCGCGGGCCGTGAGCGTTCCGCTCTTCGTGCGAAAGACGGCCGGCTCGTCGCTCGGCAGATGCCCGTCCGTCCAGAGCACGTGCGCGCTGGCCAGCGTGGCATGCCCGCAGAGGTCGACCTCGTGGGTCGGGGTGAACCAGCGGAGCGCAAACCCATCGTCGCGCCGCTGCAGGAACGCCGTCTCCGACAGGTTCATCTCGCGGGCCACCTGCTGCATCCACTCCGCCGGACGGGTAGCGGGGAGCACGCACACCGCCGCGGGATTTCCGGCGAAGGCGTTCGACGTAAAGGCATCGACCTGTGAAATTCTGACGCTCATCATCTACATTCAACGACGTAAGGACCAGGATTTGCGTTGAAACTGCTCGGACGCCAAGATCGCCCGCTGCGCCGCTCACTGTCAACCTGCTCAACCGACTTCGATCGACATGTATCGTCTGCTTCGCCCGCTGCTGTTTAGCATGGACGCCGAGCGTGCCCACTCCACGGGCATGCGCACTGCGCAGCTCGTGCAAAAGATCAACCCGTCGATGGTCGAGCCGCTCTACGAGTTCGAGCGGGGGCTGCTGCGGCAAAAGCTCTGGGGCCTCGAATTCCCCAACCCCATCGGACTAGCCGCCGGGTTCGACAAGAATGCGCAGCTGATCCCGTTTTGGGAAAAGGTGGGCTTCGGCTTCGTGGAGGTCGGCTCGGTGAGCGCCCAGCCATCCGAAGGCAACGCGCGGCCGCGCGCTTTCCGCGTGCCAGAAGACGAGGCGCTCATCAACCGGATGGGGCTCAACAACGACGGCGCCCGGGCCATCGCGGAGCGCGTGCGAGGCATAGAGAACGAGCGGTGGCGGCCGCTGGGCATCAATCTCGTCAAGACGCACGACCCGGCCCTCACCGGCGAGGCGGCGCTGGAGGATTTTCGAACGAGCTTCTCGCTGCTCGCGCCGGTGGCCGACTACATCGCACTCAACATTTCGTGCCCCAACACGCAAGATGGAAAGACGTTCGAAGATCCGGAGGCGCTGGATGACCTGCTGGCGGTCCTCTTCGAGGAGCGCCGGCGGCTCGACCTGTCCGTGCCTATTCTGATCAAGCTCTCGCCCCCGCACAGCGACCAGGTCGTCTTCGACAGCCAGCTCGACGAGGTGATCGGTGTTGCGCAGACGCACGGCGTGCATGGCTTTATCGCGTCGAACACGGCGTCCGATCGTTCCGGCATGACAGCCCCTGATGACAAGCTGCAACAGATCGGAGCAGGCGGCATGAGCGGGCGGCCGCTGGCGCGGCGCTCCACGCTGCTCGTCCGCTACCTCTACCAAGCCACCGACGGTGCCCTTCCGATTATCGGCGTGGGCGGCGTGGACTCGGCCGAGGCCGCGTACGAGAAGATCCGCGCCGGGGCGTCGCTCGTCCAGCTGTACACGGGGCTCGTCTATCAAGGCCCGGGCGTGGTGAAGTCGATCAAGGAAGAGCTCGTGCAGCTCATTGCGCGCGACAACCTATCCCCCATCGAGGAAGCCGTCGGCGTGGATGCGTGACCCCGGCCACCGCCCGCCACCCGAAACAGGATATCGGCTCTCTGGTACGTGTGGAAGCCCTTTCCCCTTGCCACCCCCGCATAGCCCGCCCTGTTCTCTATGCCTGCGCAGGTTCCCTTCGACACGATTCCGGAGCTGTTCACCCACCTGGTCGACCACTACCGCGGCCAGGACCGTACGGTGATGCGGTATAAAGACAAAGACACGAAGCAGTGGACGGGCTTCTCGTGGGAAACGCTGGAGCAGCGCGTGCAGGCGATGGCGGGGTATCTCCACCAGCAGGGCATCCAGCCCGGCGACCGCGTGGCGATCCTCTCCGAAAACCGGCCGGAATGGGCCATCACGGACCTGGCCACGCAGTTGATCGGTGGCGTGAACGTGTCCATCTACACGTCGCTGCCCGAACAGAAAGTCGGATACATCATGCGCGACTCGGGGGCGCAACTCCTCGTCGTCTCGGTGCCGATCCAGCGCAAGAAGGCCGAAGCCATCTTCGACGCGTGCCGCGACCTGAAGCGCGTCGTCGTGATGAGCGACCTGCCCGACAACGCACCGACGCACTTTTCCCACTGGGACGACGCGATGGACGCGGGCGCCGACTACTGGTCGGCCCACGAAGACACGCTCGCCCCCCTGGCCGACGCCGTCACGCCCGACGATACGAGCGCGCTCATCTACACGAGCGGCACCACCGGCCAGCCGAAAGGGGTCGTGCTCACGCATGAGAACTTCTGCTCCAACGCGAAGGCCGCGCTCAACCGCGTCCCCTTCGGCCCGGACGACCACCATCTCTCCTTTCTGCCGCTGTGCCACTCGTTCGAGCGCACGGCCGGCTACACGGCCGTGCTGGCTGCCGGCGCCAAAATCAGTTATGCAGAAAGCATCGAGGCCGTGAGCCGAAACTTGGTCGAGGAGTCCCCTACGGTGATGATCTCCGTGCCGCGGCTGTTCGAGAAGGTCTACAACATCATCACCAAGCAGGCGAGTGACGGCTCGGTTGTGAAGGAGAAAATCTTCGAGTGGGCCGTGCGGACCGGCAAGAAGACGGTGCAGGCCCGGCGCAACGGGTCGCCGGGGCCGCTCCTGAAAGCCCAGCAGAACCTGGCGCACCGGCTCGTCTTCTCCAAGCTGCACGAGAAGCTGGGGGGCAACCTCAAGTTTGCCGTCTCGGGCGGTGCCGCGCTACCCAAAAAGATCGGCCTCTTCTTCCAGGCAGCCGGCATCAAAATCATCGAAGGCTACGGGCTCACCGAGACGGCCCCCGTGCTGTCGGCGAACCCCATGGAGGCGCCGCGCTATGGCACCGTCGGGCACGTGCTGCCTGGCATCACCGTCGCCATCCAGCGCCTCGACGACAACGAGATCATCGGCCGGCAGCGCGGGGATGAATACCCCTCGGACCTGACCACCGAGGAGGGCGAGATCATTGCCAAGGGGCCGAACATGATGAAGAAGTACTGGAGGCGCCCCGAAGAGACGCGGGCCGCCTTCGACCCCGATGGCTGGTACCACACGGGCGACATCGGCCGCTTCGATGACGGCTACCTGATGGTGACCGACCGGATCAAACACATGATCGTCTCGCGGGGCGGGAAGAACATCTACCCAGGCCCCATCGAGGACGAGTTCAAGACGCAGCGCTGGTTCGACCAGGTCGTGGTCATCGGCGAGGGGCGCCCGTTCCTGACGGCGCTCGTGGTGCCCGACTTCGAGACGCTCCGCATGCGCGCTCGCGACCACAAGATCGACGAGGAGACGCTGAGTGACGAGGCGCTCCTGGAAGAGCCGGACGTCCGCAATCTTTTCCGGCAGGCGTTCCGCGAGTACGGGAAGAAGGCCCCGGCCCACGAGAAAATTCGCAACTTCAAGCTGCTGGCCGAGCCGTTCACCGTCGAGAACGGCACCTTGACGCCCACCATGAAACTCAAGCGCAACGTCATCGAAGAGCGCTACGCTGATGAAATCGACGCGATGTACGCCAAATTTGAGCGGTGACGCGTGCAGCGGGGCGCACGGGGCCGTGCGCAAGGGCGCCATCACACAAATATGGAAACCGCTTGAACTCTGCGTCCTGGCGTTGCAGGCCCCGCCGGCCGACGCGTATACTTTGGATCCTTTCGACAGGCCGCTCTTACAAGGGAGCACACATTACCAATCGGGGTGTGGCGCAGCCAGGTAGCGCGCTTCGTTCGGGACGAAGAGGTCCCCGGTTCAAATCCGGGCACCCCGACCAGACTAGAAAGCAGCCTTCACAAACCGTGAGGGCTGCTTTTTTGATGGCTCCATGTGATCACGAAAGCGGCCTGCGTACGCCGCGCGCGATGGGCTGCCTGTGTCCCGATCCCCTGAGACCTGCCTCAAACAGCCTTGGGATGAGAGCACCGGCTTCAGGTTGTGCCGAGAGCGTCCGATAATCAGACCCCACCCGGCTGGTCTTTTCATCAACGCGAAATGTGCATGCGTACCCCGATCCGAACCGCTGCCCTCCGGATGCTGCTCCCCTCCGTTCTTGTCCTCGTCGGCGCAGCCTCCCTCGCCAGCCCCGCGCGGGCTCAGTCGTCGCCCCCAACGTTTCGAATGGCCACTTGGGGCATGGCCCCTAGTGCGGTGCGGGCCGCCGAGCCCGGCACGGCGCTCGGTACACGGCCCGATGCGGCTCCCGACCTGGACCGCGTGGAGGCCTATTTTGACGTCGTCCGCGGGAAGGTCGCGGACATCACCTACGGGTTTGCCGCGCACCGACTTGTCTACGGCGCCTATCACTTCACGCTCAAAGAGCGCGACCGGCCGTTCTCTCAGACGATGGGCACGCACCTGCGGTCCACGTACGGCGACAGCGAAGGGGTCGAGGTATCCGGCGAGGGCCAGGTCCTCCACCTTCACTGGTCGACGCCCCGCACGAAGGTGATTGCCCGATTCGCCCCGACGTCCCTCCACATCCAGTATTGGGACAAGGAGCACTGGCGTTCCACCGCCAACCGGCCGGCGGTGGCCGACGGTCCGCCGAGATAGCACGCCGTGAACACGCGCGAGGGCCTAGCGCCCGGCCGCGCCGCATGCGGGAGGTCGCGCCGGCGTCCTGGATCGATGGTCGTCTTGCACTTCGCCCCCCTCCTCTTCCGCCCCCGTCGCCCGATCTTCGTCCGGCGCTGCGCGAAGGCCCCTCCCTGCCGAGACCTCATCTGATGAGAGGCCCTTTGACGCACGCCCCCCCGCCGCGTGCCCGCCTCGTCGAGTGGGATTGGTTTCAACGTGCGTAGGTTGTAACTTTGGTGCGAGCTACCATGCAGTTCCGCCTTCGGGGACACGTTCAATTAGACGAAATGAAAAGCAACATGGCAGACGAGAAGGGATGTTCACGGCGACGGTTTTTGAAAACAGCGGGGGTGGCCGCAGCAGGGCTCCCGTTTTTGTCGGCCCACAGGTACCGTCGGGTGTGGGGCGCGAACGATCGTCTTCGGATCGGGCTGATCGGGTGCGGCGGCATTGCGCAGGCCCACCTCGGGGCGCTGCTCGGCATGCAGGAGGAGGCAAATATCGAGATCGTGGCCGTCTGCGACGTGTACGAACGACGGGCGCGCCGCTTCCAGGACTGGGCCTGGCAGGAGGGTGCGCGCCCTGACGTGACGACGGACCACGAACGGATCCTGGAGCGCTCCGACATCGATTATATCGTCGTCGCTACGCCGGAGCACTGGCATGCCCAGCTGACCCTGGACGCCCTGGACGCCGGGCACCACGTGTACTGCGAGAAGCCGCTGACCCACACGGTCGAGGAGTCGTTCGCGGTCGTGGACAAGGCGCGGTCGACCGGTCGCAAGCTGCAGGTCGGCGTGCAGGGAATGAGCGACGACAGCTATTCCAGCGCGCACGAGGCCATTCGGGCCGGCAAACTGGGTCCCGTCATCGAAGCCCAAATTGATTACGTCCGCAACCATCCTGAGGACCAAGGCCCCTGGCGCACCCGCGTCGACGACGACCTTCCCAAGCCGGCGGATCTGAACTGGCAGCGGTGGCTCGGCCCGGCGCCGGATCGGCCCTGGAGTGCGCCCCGCTACTACGAGTGGCGCAACTACCGCGACTACTCTGGGGGCATTGCCAGCGACCTGTTCATCCATCGCCTCACGCGGCTGCTGAAGGCCTGCGGGCTCACGTATCCGGAGCATGCCGTGGGGATGGGCGGCATTTACCTGTGGGACGACGGGCGCGAGCTGCCCGACAACATGGAGATGCTGCTCGAGTACCCGGCCCACGAAGGCATCACCCCCGGCATGACGGTGCACGTGCTGGGCACGATGGGTAATGACCAAGGGATCGACCACCTGATCCGCGGCCAGGACGCGACGTTGCACTTCACGTCGGACGGCTGGGAGATCATCGAGCAGGGATCGGGCGCCGTCATCGAGCGGCACGAAAAGACCGGCGGAGAAGACATCGCGCTGCACCACCAGAATCTGCATGCCGCGATTCGGTCGGATGCGCCCCTGCACTGCCCCCCCGAACTGGGGCTCTACGGCGTGGTGGGCATCACGGGCGCCAACCAATCGTGGGTCCAGGAGGAGATGCTGACCTGGGATGAAGACCGAAAGCAATGGACGTAGCGCCGGACTCGCCGTCTCATCGACCGCATCGTCAGGTATGGATTGCGCGCTCTTGGACACGACCGACCTCACTCTCGCCGGCGTTCTCTTCCTTCTGGTCGTCGGACTGCTCGGCGTGCTCGGATGCACCTCCGAATCCGCGGAGCGCCCCCCGGTGACCCTTCAGGAGCACGCGGAGGGGTACCTCTTCACGGAAGGGCGCGACAGCATCATGCTCTACCGCCCACGCGCTCGGTTCCCCGACCGGGCGCACGCCCGCAGCCATTACATCCATCCCCTGTACGGCTGGGACGGAACGGTACTGACGGAAGATTTTCCAGCGGACCACCCGCACCAGCACGGCATCTTCTGGGCCTGGCATCAGGTGTACGTGAACGGTGAGCGCGTGGGCGATGGATGGACGCAAGCGGACATCGGCTGGGCCGTGCAGGCGGTTGAGCCCATCGAAGACGACCGAGCCGGGGCGGCCCTGCGAGCGCGTGTGCACTGGACGTCGCCCCGCTGGACGGGGACGAATGGCCAGCCCACCCCCTTCGTCGAAGAGACCATGACCTTGCGCGCGCACCCTGCCACGGAGACGTACCGAGCCATCGACGTGCGCATCGAACTGCGCGCCCTCGCTGAAGACGTACGCCTCGGCGGCTCGGAGGACGAGAAAGGGTACGGCGGCTTCTCGGCGCGCGTCCGGCTGCCTGAGGACGTCCGATTCGTCGGCCCGGACGGCCCGGTCGAGCCCACGGTGACGGCCGTCGCGCCGCGCCCTTGGGTGGACGTGTCTGCGACCTATGCGGGCGAGGCGCCCAGCGGCCTGGCCATCCTGGCCCATTCGTCCGGGCCGGACTATCCGCCCCCCTGGATCCTGCGCCGGGAAGCCAGCATGCAGAACGCGAAGTACCCAGGGGCTACTCCCGTGCGGCTGCCGCGTGACGAGCCGCTGACGCTGCGGTACCGGCTGATCGTCCACCAGGGCCACGCCGGGCAGGTCCCCCTCGCTCGGCTGCACGCTGAGTACACCGCCGCGGGGGCCGAGGATGAGGAGCCTGAGTAGCAGTGGAAGGCACGCGTCGGGGCCGGCACGCCAGCCCTCAGCAAGACAACACGGCCCCCTACCCAATCGCCGTGCTCAATCGTCGCGATGAGTGCGGGGCGTCGCCTGGCCCTCGCCGGCGGCCGCGTCGTCGCGCGTTGCAGACGTTCCCTGCGCGGTCCCGTTGTGCATGTGCACAACGCGCTGGGGAAACGGAATGTCGATACCCGCCGCCTGAAATCGAGCGAGGGTCGCTCGGTAGACGTAATCGCGCACCGCGCGCTTCCGACGCGGCACGTCGATCCACACCAGCACCTGCAGCACGATGGCGTTGTCGCCGAGCGATCGCACATTCACTTCCGGCGCCGGCTCCGGCAGAATTCGGGGGTGCTGAGCGGCGATGTCGTGGAGTATCGCGGTCGCGCGCTCCACATCGGCATCGTAGGCAACCCCCACTTCCATTTCGATCCGCGTGCGCTGCTCGGGTAACATGTGATTGACGATGATCTCCCGCCCCAGCACGTCGTTGGGAATCATAACGATCTCATTGTCGCGGGTGCGGATGACCGTCTTGTGTAGGTTGATTTCGAGCACGTCGCCGAGGTAGTCCTGCACCTGAATGCGGTCGCCGACCCGGAAATTTCGATCGGCGGTGAGGGTGACGCCCGTCAGCACGTTCGACAGGATGGTCTTGGCCGCCAGGGCGACGGCCAGCCCGGCGATGCCCAGCGAGGCAAGAAACGCGGTCACCTCGATGCCGAGCTCGCGCAGGGCAATGAGAAGGCCCGCCACCCAAATCACGTAGACCGCCGTCAGGTCCAGGATGCGGACGATCCGCTCGTCGATGTCGGTATCGGTCCGTTCGGCAAGCGGGAGGCCGTACTCGCGGATCAGGTTTTTGACGAGGCTGGCGAGGATCCACGTCCCAGTAATAACGAGGGCAGCGCGCGGAACCCCCTCCCACTGGCCGAACTGGGCCCGCACCGCTGGAATCCGGTGCAGCGCATAGCCGATGGACACCAGCGCGACCAAGACGCCGGCCGGCGCCCCTACGACCCGGAGCACCATGCCGTCAATCCGGAACCGGCCCCGGTCGGCCTTCTGCGCCAGCCACTGGAAGAGGGTGTAGAGCAGATACCCGCCCAGCCAGCCCGCCGCCACGATGGCGAGCGAGACCACGACGTTATTGACGGCCGCGCTATTCATCTAGCCGTGAGGATCAGCTTTCGTTTGCGAGTCGCACTCGTATTGGAGCCCATAGTATTGGCTTCGTTCCGGATGCTCTCAATAAGGCGTGGGGATGGTGCTCTTGCCCCGTTTCCATGCGCCCCCACCGCATCAGGGGTTCGGCCCGGTGGAGCGAGACGCACCCGCCGCCGTCATCACGGGTCGTTCGTTTCAGCGTCCGGGACGTCGATCTCGAACGTAACCACCGGGTGGGTTTCCGGAGCCATGACGGCATTGAGCACCTCGAAGGCGAGCGTCGTAGAGCGGACTCGCTCGCCCGGCTTGAGCTGGATCCGTGTCGTCTCGTTCGGCGCGACCTCGATCACGTCAGCGCGGGCATGGAAGGTGGGCCCCTGCTGCCGATCCAGCACGAAGGCGGCATCGGACGTATTCGCGATGGCGACCTCAAGCACCGAAGAGTCCCCCACGTATTGTGCGTCTTGGACGGTCAGCGATGCCTGGATCAGCGGCGTGATGTGCTCCTCCCGTCCGATCAGCAGATTGTCGTGCCAGACGGCCGTGCGCCCGGCCTGCAAGGCGTCCTTCAGACTCTCCGCGGTGCGTTCGGCCGCAAATGCGAGCGTGATCGGCCGATGGCCTCCGTGGGGCACCTCGTACTCCCAATCAACGAGGCCGTGAATGTCGGAGGTACCCAGCATGGTCAAATCATGATCGAGCGCGACCTGGAGTGCCTCCGCCGAGTAATTGTGCTGGTTCACCACCTCAATCCCGTCCAGCAGGCCCTCCTGGATCAGCTGCCGGTGCATGTCGGTCAGCGTCGTAATGCCGGTGGGGTTCTGCGCAGTCCACATCGGGTGGTTCCAAAACGTAAATGCGCCCTGGCGCTCCGCCTCCCGGAATACAGCCATCACGTCGTCCTGAAGAAGTGGGTTGGCATCCTGGATGAAGACGGCATTCGCGTGCCCGGGCGGCATGTCGCGGGTGATTTCCGAGCCGTTGATCACGATCAGATCATGCTCTTCGGCTGCCGCCAGAGCGACTTCGTAGGATCGGTTTCGATCCGGATGTGGGATGTCCGCCGCGTGGGGCTGGTATTCCAGATGGTCTGTCATGGCGATGGCGTCAAGGCCGTCGCGGAGAGCCTCCTCGACACGGATCGTGGGCCACACGCTGCCATCGGAGAAGACGGTGTGGGTGTGCAAATCGACCTTGAGCGTGTGGTAGCCGGGCACGTCGGGGAACGTGATGACGCGGCTGCTGGCATGGTGGTGCTGCGCTGCTGCTTGGGGCCCCCACGTGCCGAGCAGGAGCAGAACGGTAAGGAGTGCGATGCCGCGGGCGGGTTTCAACATGGGAAACAGGGAAAGCTGGAAGGGGGAGAACGACTCCTATACTACCCGGCGGCCCATGCGAAGTCAACCATGGCGCCCTGTCCTAACAGCTTGGTGATCTTCGGTCCGATCCGCCTCCCAGCACGACCGCCTCAGCCGCGCGGAGTCCCTCCGCCCTCACTGTTGGGCGGCGGCGCGGACCTCGGCATAACTGACGGGCTGCCCACTTCGCATCTTCGTGGCGAGCGTGCCCCCGACAATCGCGATGCGCACCTCCACCGGCATCTTCTGCGTATAGATCGTCCGGTCACGGCCATAGTTCGTGCCCGTGATGAACCCGGCGACGTTGATGCTGTCCCGGCTCCACGCCGATCGGACTGCGATCCGACCCGGTCGCGGGTTGGGGGCGTCGAAGTCCGTGAAGCGACCGGTCACGCCAAATGATCCCTCTTTATAGGCCTGGAGCGCGTTCTCTTCGAGCGAGAGTTCGGTCCCTAACGCCCCCTGCAGGGCGCTCAGATCGGTGGTTGATTCTTCGTACTCCACGTCGCCGTTTGCATTGGCGTTGGGGTATGTCCCTGCACTGGCGTCGCCCAAATCACTATCGAAGGGCACCGCCGGCGGCGACGAGAACGTCGATTCGACGATTCCGCTCTCGTACGTCGAGCCCGCCACGGCATCATACGCGCGGATCGTGGCCGTGAAGCGCCCCGGCTCCACGATGGCCTCGTGGATATCGTCCGAAGCGGTCACGGCCGTGTAAAAGCGCCGATCGCTTCCGCCGACTGCCTCCGGCGCGAACAAGCTGTCTTCGACCACTGACGGGAGCGCCTCCACGAGGTCGTAGTCAACCTGTGAGAAGGCCTCCACCGCGTGCTTTACGTCCCGCACGGCCTGGGTCCCATCGAAGTCGAACCGAAGCGGCGCGCGTTGGAACCCGAGGCCGGGCACCCGAACGTACACCTGGACGAACATCGTGTCTTCGATCGTCACGGACGTGATCGTCGTGTCCATGACGGCACCCCATTCCAACGACAACGTATCGCCTTCGGAGGTGAGCGTATTGGTTCCGCGGTCGAAGGCCACCCCGTGAACGTGATTGCTCAAATCGAGGCGAATAATGTCAGCGCCCGGTCCCTGCGGCCCTTCCGGCCCCTGCTCCCCCGGCTCGCCTTGCGGCCCTTCCGGGCCGACCGGCCCCTCGCACGCAAGCAGGCCCATACTGGCGACCGTACCGATGAAAAGGAAAAGAGCCATCCGCTTGACGGTGACGCATGCCTGCGAAGAGAAAGCGTGCATAAGGTCTGAGGAGGTAACCAATGCATAGATTGCGAGCGGTCTTCGCCCCGGTGACCGCACCACGCCGGCTACGAACTGACGGGTGGTGTGAACGGCGCAATTTACGTTCCGGCCTAACAGCCGAAGAACACGAGAAGCTGTTCGGGCTTCGATTTGCAGCCTCATGGGCCTAATCCGAGCCAGCGCCTCGTGTTCAGTCCGAACCGGTTTCCTTCGCTTCGGGACCGGCCCCGCCGCGAGCGGAAATGTTTTCGCAGGCCCACGCCCCCATGCCCCCGCCACGCCGTGAACTTCGACATCGAACCGGCGCACTCCCCTGGCGTAGTGCCCCGCTCAACGCAAAAAAAGCTTGGCCGGCCCCAGCAAGAGACCGGCCAAGCGTCAGGGGCAATGTGACGTTTCTGGTGCACGCTACCGGGCTGCGTACTTCACGGAGCAGCCGTACGGCGGGGCCGCTTCGACGGGCACCGCCTCGCCGTTCAGGGCCGCGTCGAGGGCCATCGCCACGTAGTTCGTCGCCGGCTCGATGTCGGCCTCGTCCGTCGTCGGCTTGTCGTCGATGCCACCCTTGTAGATGAGCGTACCCTCGGGGTTGACAATGTACATATGCGGCGTGGTGCGTGCGCCGTACATCCGGCCCACCTCACCGCTCGTGTCCATCAGGATGGTGGTCTGCTGGCCACCGTGCTCGGCGTTTTTGGCATTCATCTCCGCGGGCGGATAGTAGCCTTGCTTGCCCTCGGCCGAGGAGACGACCGACAGCCAGACGACGTCCTGCTCGGTGTATTTCTCCTGCAGCGCCTGCATGTTGCCACTGCCGTAGTGCTTCTGCACGTACGGACAGCCAAAGTTGAGCCACTCCAGCACGACGAACTGGCCTTGCAGATCGGACAGCGTGTACGTCTCGCCATCCGTTCCCTGGAGGGTGAAGTCGGGTGCCAGCTCTCCCACGATGGCGTCCATAGCCGGGGACGCAGTGGGGGCCGGATCATCGGCTTCCGCCTCGCTGGACGGAATCGCGACGGCGAACATGCCTGCGACGAGTGCAAGTAATGCGAACAGGGATAGCTGTTTGGTGGTGCGATTCATGGCACAGTCAGAGGATTGGTGAACGGGTACAATTACGAGGACGAGGCAGGACGGCGATCGGCGACGCTAGGGGCCGCCGTCGTATCGCCCGGGATGCGGTCGAGCGCCTCCAACACCGTGTCTTCGGTCAGAATCTCCGGCAGGAGGATCGGATCGGAGTCGTCTCCTTCATACAGCACGTACAGCGGAACGCCGCTCCGTCCGTGCGCCTCCAGAGCACGCGTGATTGCGGGATCGCGGTTGGTCCAGTCGGCCCGGATGAGCGCCACATTCTTGGCCTTAAACGCCTGCTCGACGGCGTCACTCGTCAGCGTGGTACGTTTGTTGACCTGGCAGGTGAGGCACCACGCCGCCGTGAAGTCGATAAAGACGGGCCGCCCGTCGGCGCGTAGCTGCTCGACCGTGTCGGGGGAGAAGGACGCCCACGCGAGTCCCTCAGAGGGGCGGGCGTTGTCCTCTGCCGGGGCGTCGTGCTGGGCGCCCATCACGCCGAGCGCGATCGCCCCCATCAGGCTCAGCATGGCCACGGAGCGGGTCGCCACCCGGAATCGGGTCGAAATCTGGAGGGGGCCCCACCGCCCGATCGTCCAGCCGGCCAGGGCCAAGAGCAACAGCCCCAACAGCAGAAGCGCCATGCCATCCGGCCCCACTTGCCGCCCGAAGACCCAGAGCAGCCAGACCGCGGCGGCGAACATCGGGAAGGCGAGCACCTGCTTGAGCGTCTCCATCCAGGCACCCGGCTCGGGGAGGCGCTGCAACAGGGCAGGCATCATCGAGAGCGCCACGTAGGGCGTGGCCATCCCGGCCCCGAGGGCCGTGAAGACAAGCAGCGACCCGGCCGTCGACAGCGTGAGGGCTACGCCGAGCGCCGCCCCCATGAACGGCGCCGTGCACGGGGTGGCGACGAGGGTGGCCAGTACGCCACTCAGGAACGAACCGCCGTAGCCTTCTTCGCGGGCCGAGCGCTCCATACGGCCGCTCCAACTCATGAGCTGGTTGCCAATCTCAAAGACCCCGAGCAGGTTCAGCCCGATGCCAAAGAAAAGCATTGTCATCAAGGCAACGAACAGCGGGGATTGCAACTGGAAGCCCCACCCGATCTCGCTGCCGGCCGCGCGCAGCCCGAGCAGCGCTCCCGCCAGCACCCAGAACGACACGAGCACGCCGACGCCGAAGATCAGCCCGTGGCGCCGAATCGTGCGGTCGTCATCGCCTCCCTGTCGAGCAAAGCCGAGCATCTTAACCGAAAGCACCGGAAAGACGCAGGGCATCAGATTGAGCAGCACGCCACCCATGAACGCTGAGAGCAGCGTCCACCACAGCGCGGCGGACGTGCGATCGCCTCCCGCCGCCGCGGCCGCGTGCTCCTGCGACGACAGCACGGGCACGTCGACCGTCATGGCCCGCGCCTGGCCGCCCCAGGTGGTGCCCTCCGGCGCAACGAGCACGCCGGTCAGGCGCTCGGCCGGCGCCTGTGCGTACTCCGACTGCTGCAGTGCCATCAGGTAGCGATCGCCGTCCTTCGAGACGGACTGGGGCGCCGCATGGTCGAGCACGGCCTTCTCGTTCGGAAAGAAGTGGGCGCCTTCCAGTGCGGGATTATACCCATCCGGCGGCGTGATGGTGAGTGCATAGCTGCCCTCACTTCGGGTCGCCTGCACGGACCAACTGGAGAACGGCTTCGGGACGGATTGCTCGGCGGCCGCCACGGCATCGTGCCACGTGTCGTTCGGCGGCGGCGACGCGTCGCGGACGGGCAGCGTAAGGGCGATCTCTTCCTCAGCGGGCAGGCAGATATCGGCACAGATGAGCCACTCGGCCGTACCTGCCAGCGTCACGGTGGTGCCCGGCACGAGATCGTCCGGCGGCGTGATCTCGGTGAGCAGCAGCACCTCGTCGGAGTAGCCGTAGCTCGTGAGCGGCCCGGCGTCGATGCGGTGCGGATACGGCCACTGGATCGCACCGGCTGAAAAAGGCGCTGGCAAGGCCCACGCGATCGACGTGGGCTGGCCCGAGTCGCCCGGGTTCTTCCAGTAGCTGTGCCAGCCGTCCTCCATCTCCATACGGAGCGCGACGGTGAAGGGCGTCCCCGGCTGGATCGACGCGACGTCGCTCACCAGCGTGGCACGGCTATGCGGGCTCGGGTCGTCGTCGGCACCGACGGCGGCCGGAGTGGACTGCGCCCACCCCGCACGAGCCACGAACACGCCGGCCAACACGATAAGACAGACGCAAACCGTTCGTCTCATGAAGGTCAGGGTCCCATTGAAGCAGGCCAAGCTGTGGAGCACCCAGGTGCCATCGATGGCCAAAACACGGCGCCCGGTCAACCGCATGTTCTGTAAGCCGAAGAGCCCGACGCGGGATCCCGGCGTTGTAATGAGCTGCACCTAGACGATTATGAGCGACACCCGTTGTGCAGCCACAGCGCCAGCCGTTCACTGCGGACGGCGCATCCCCCATTGCACAACGCCCAGCGGGACACGATGGCGGTGACAGTGCGACCGTGACGGCGTCCTATCCGAAGGTGTTTTTTAGCGTCCATTTTATAAATGGACGGAAGTGGCTGGAGTGTCAAGCGCAGGCAGGCCGCCCTCAGTAACAGGTTTGCAACAATACACCTTCCGATCAGCAGCCGCAGCGCGGTCGATGGTTGGCCATGGACGTCAACCCACCCCGCCATGGAGGACGCACCACGTTGCAGCGGACGCCCCGATACGCCCCCTTGCGGATGGCTACCGGCTGCGCACCCGGATGGAAAAAGCGTCCGCGGGGTTTGCCGTGACCAGCCGATTGATCTCCGCAGCGGTGAAGCCCGCCTGTCGGAGTGCCGGCAATAACTCCGTGAAGAGGGTCGTGTACGGCTGAACATCGCCGCCACCCGGCTCGCCCACGGAGTACCACCCGTTATCGTGAGCGATGAGCACGCGGTCGAGCAGGTCGTGCTCGCGCAGGGTGGTGAGACGCTGGACGTACGCTGGGGTCTGGTCGGGTTCGTAGCCGTCGAATTCGACCCAGGCGCCGCGTCGGGCGGCTTCCACGTGGCGCGCTGTATCGTCTTCGCTTTGGGCGTGAACCCAAATCCACGCCCTGGGGTCGACGCCCTCCTCGGCGAGCACGCGGAGCTGCTCGAAGGCCGGCGTAGCAGGCCCCGTGTGGGAAGCGATGGTCAGCCCCGTTTGCCGATGCGTACGGCAGGCCGCCCGCACCAGTTTTTCGTCGATGGCCGAGAGGGGACCGGGGTCGACGCCGATCTTGATGAATCCCGGCCGAATGCCGGTTTCTCCAATGCCCTCGCGCCACTCTCGACTCCACCGCTCGGCCAGGTCGTCGGCCGACTCCGTGAAGGCATGACGCGGAAGGTGCTGGTCGTTGCGCGCGCCGTAGTATCCGGTGTTCGTCACAACCTGGAGGCCGGTGGCCATTGAGAGCGTCCGCAGCAGCACGGGGTCGCGGCCGAGGAAGGCCGGCGTGCATTCCATCATCGACTGCGCGCCCACCGCCACCAGGTCGTCCAAATAGGGCTGAACCACCGATTGCACCTCGGCCCGATCATAGCGCTCGGGCCCGACCGCTTCAGCGCCTACAAAATCCACCATCACGTGCTCGTGCGGGAGCGTCCGCCCAAGCGCCGCCGGATCGATCGGCCCGGTGACGGTCATAATCGATGGGGCGTGCGAATCCGCCGCGGCGGATGGCCGCGCAACAGACGAAGGCAAAAGACTGGCCGCCCCGAGCGCGGCGGCACCTGCTTGTAGAAACGTGCGGCGGTTCATGGCGATCATCCATGCAGTTGGAAACAACGAGCGAAACGACTACTCCACAAGGCACAGCGTAAGATAAAAAATATAACACATGATGCCGACTCGCGCCCCGTGCGCCGCCCTCCTCAATGATCGCATTCTGTTACCGAACACGCACAACTTACCACCCTCTTCGCCCTCTCATTAACACAGCGAGCACACAGCTTTTCATTCAACAGTCTGATCGCGGCTGGGAGAGAACGCCATGAAGCAGGACTACCTCATTCTTCTCGTTGCGCTCACCATCATGGGCGCGGGGATCACCGACGGGCTCGTGCGCGCCTTCGACCTGTCGGTGTGGATCGCACTCCCGCTCGTGGCCGTGCTGTGGACTGCGTTTGCGTACACAGCCTATCAGCGGATGGTGGGTGACGTCGCGGAAGACCCGGACCCATCCTCCGCGTAGCGCCTGGCGGCCGTCCCGCTAGTGGCGCGACGGCACACGCGGCGCTGCGCCCCGAATGTACGCCCGGAGGCCGTGCGCGCCCGGCGGATACACTTCGTAAAGCCACGCAAGGGCGCCATCCAGGTCGTGAACGATCTTGCGCTCCCGAAAGGTGCACGTGGTTCGCACGAATAGCATCCGGAAAAAGAGGGCGCCCACCTCCCGCGGGGCGATCACCACGGTACGCCCCTCGCCCATCCGGTGGCACAGCTCCTCCATCCGTTCCAGCATGCGCTCCGCCTCCGCGGGGCCGACCGATAGCTCG
>JAAAPH010000264.1 GCA_009908415.1 Bacteroidota bacterium | reverse complement strand
AGGCGGAGGCTCTTCGCCAGCATGCTCGCTACGTTCTGCCGCCCGCGGTTCGACATGAAGCCGGACAGGTTCAGCTCGCGCATGTTGGCATCGACGAACGGGATGCCCGTCGTGCCCGACGCCCAGCGGCGGAAGGCGTCGTCGTCCCCCACCCAGTCGATGTTTTTGCGCATCGGACCGGATTGAGCAAACAGCCGGTCGCCGTGCTTCCACCCGATGAACGTGAAGAAATCGCTCCAGATGAGCTCGAAGACCATCCAGTACGTCGATTTGTTGCTGACGCGCTCCTGCTCGTAGCGCGCCACCTCCTCGCGGATCTGCCGGGGCGAGAGGCAGCCGTGCGCGAGCCACGCAGAGAATTTCGACGAGTAGTTGGCGCCGAGGAGCCCGTTGCGCGTCTTTTTGTACTTCTTGAGGCAGTCTTCCGTCCAGATATACGTGCGCATCCGCTCCAGGCCACGCGTCTCGCCGCCATGGAAAGGCAGCACGCTGCGCTCGTCGGGTACGCCGTCGTCCTCGAAGCCGAGATCGGCGAGCGACGGAATGGTACCGGGGTCGAGGTCGTCGGGCAGCGGCGAGATGGACTCGGGCGCAGGCACCGTGTCGCGGACGCGGCACCGCTTCTCCACCTTCTTGCGGAACGGCGTGTACACGTCGGGGATGTCATCGCGCCCAAACGGGATGTCGTCGATGTGATACAGCGTCTTGCCCCAGTAGTAAGCGAGGCGGGCGTCCGTCTCTGTTTCCAGTGTGCGCTGCACGGCCGTCTCGACGGCGCTCTCCTCTGTGCCGATCTCCTCGAAGCAGTGCACAGTGTCGGCGCTCGTTTCTTTCACCAGCGCCGGCAACACGTCCTCCGGCTGGCCCTGGCGCACGACGAGGTTGCCCCCTAGCTCCTGAAGCGACGTCCGCAGGTCGCGCAGGCTCTCCAGCAGGAAGCGGGCGCGGAACGGCCCCGTCTTGTCGAAGCCCCACTGCGTGGTGCCAACGTGGCGCGGGTCGAGGCAGTAGACAGGGATGACGCGGTCGGCGCGGCGGGTGGCGGCGAGCAGCGCCTCGTGGTCGCGGATGCGCAGGTCGTTGCGAAACCAGACGAGGGTGGTGGTAGGCACAGGTATGCGTTGGGGGGTTGTGCGTTGGAGGTTGTGCGTTGAGCAGCAACTGGTTGAGCGGGGTGCACCATTCGCTACTCACCATTCGCCACTTGCTACTCGCCCGTCTCTTTCGCCCAGGGCACATGCTCGCGGTGCTTGTTGCGGCGGCACCGCTCGCTGCAGTACTTCACATTCTCCCAGTCGTCCTTCCATTTTTTGCGCCACTCGAATTCGCGGTTGCACACGGGACAGACTTTCGTGGGGAGGTTGCTGTTGCGATGCGCCACGGTGGACGGGAAAGCAGGTGGTAGGGATGCCGATCGCGCCTCTCAACGAGACGGCATGGCACGGAGTGCCCGCCCGCCGCGGATTCTTACAGGAGCGTCAAGACCGGCCGATCTTCAGCAATTCATCACGGAGGATCGGGGCATGGCGCGGAAGACGGCCGGGCCGTGCTGGAACAGAGGCTCGGCCCCCATCGTTTTCACAGCCGACTTGTTAATTGACGGGGCTATAGCTCAGTTGGTAGAGCGCTGCAATCGCACTGCAGAGGTCAGGGGTTCGAATCCCCTTAGCTCCACAGACGAAATCCCCGCCTTGACTCCAGCCGAGGCGGGGTTTTTCTGTATACCGCTTTCCAAGCCTGGAGCCTCACGCTCCGGCCGGCCCCGGGTGAGCTTGCTCCCCGTCGCGGTTCGCACGCCTGCGCACCCGGCCCGCTATCCCCCACGCCCCACGTCCGCTACACCATACGCCGATCCGCCCTGAACCGGTGCTTCCTTTTAAGAATGAAGCCGATGAGGCGATAACCAGGGAGAGCAATCACAACACGCCAGCCATGCCATCGTCCCGATCGGAGTGGCACCACCCTCTGACGCCCGCTTTGCATCGGTCGATGGAGAGGCCTTAGCGCCTCGTCGTGTGGAAACCACGCTCTCGTTGAGACCCCGACCTGCGTTGGACACTCTGCATCGTGCTCCTCCTGCGGGCGGGCCATCATTTTGTGCGGCGTGCGATTCCGCCTCCCACAGGAGGCTCGTGCTCGTTCATCGCAAGAACTGCTGTACCGACGCATGCCTGACTCTTCCGCCCCCTCTGACCTCGGCTCCGACGCGCAGGACACCGCGTGGATTAAGGCCGAGCTCGACACCGACATTCAGTTCCCCCCGCTTCCGCGCACAGTCGCCGAGGTGACGCACCTCGTTACGGAAGACGAAAGCGAGCCTGACCCCCGCAAGCTGGCTGACCTCGTGGATAGCGACCCGGTCATCGCGGCAACCGTGCTGCAGCGTATCAACTCGGCCTACTACGGGATGCGCCGGCGGATCACAAGCGTTCGCAAAGCCGTCATGCTGCTCGGCTTTCTCGACGTGGCCAACGTAGTGCTCACAGCCGGCATGATGCGGCTGGAGGAGATCTTCGCAGCGACCGATCAGCAGCAGCTCTTCAACCACATCATGCAACTCAGCGTGGGCACCGGTCAGTTTGCGCGTGAACTGGCCCAGGGCCTTGAACTGTCGATCGAGGGGCCGGCGTACTCTGCGGGACTGCTGCACAGCACCGGCCGCCTCATCTTTTTATACGGGGCAACGGACGACTATGCCGCGCTGTCGCACGCAGACGACGAGCATGCACTTCCTACCGCCGACGCCGAGATGTTCATCTTCGGCATCAGCCACCCCGAAATTGGGGCCCGGGCCGCCAGCATGTGGAAATTGCCGGACATCCTGACGGAGGCTATTCTTCATTACACGAAACCGGAGCGGGCGGAAACGCCCGCGCATCGGCAAGTGGCTGCCCTCGTGGGGGCCGCCGTGGCCGCCCAAACCGCCTCCATGTCAACCCAGTCCGAGATCGACTTGGCCGAGGCACCGGCTCTCCGATCGCTCGCATCCGTCGTGGAAGCTTCTCCTGCGGCCCTCGCGGATATCATTGAAGAGCGAAGCAGCCGGGTTCAAGATTACGTCTCCATGATCATGGGATCGTAAAACGACCTATGCACTGAAGCCTGTTCGGCCTGCCGAGAAGAGGTAATAATTACCATCCCGAAATTTTTTAACACCAGCGGAGCTTTTGTCCGCTCCCGGCGCCCTTCACATCGCCCTCTGTCGCCTGAAAAGCGGACTTTAAAGGATGGGACGAATTTTTGTGTTTCCGTGGGCCGTCTTCCTTTGGCTCACTGAGTTGCCGTCCGGATGATGTCCAACGTCCTTTCCCGCGAAGCCAC
>JAAAPH010000415.1 GCA_009908415.1 Bacteroidota bacterium | reverse complement strand
TTGCTGTGAAACCGTAGCTGAATGTCGATGCCGTCGGTGCCGGCGGCGGTATAGTCGTCGCCGAGAAATTGAGTGCGATAGGCGTAGAGCTGGATCGCGTTCCAGAAGGTAATGCTGGGATCGCTGTGATCCTTGAAATCTTGGGTGCCGGTCGAGACCCGCACCTCGCTCGGCCCGTCGCTCCAATAGCCGTCCTCACCGCCGGTGACGAACGGGTTGACGTTGCTCACGACGTTGTTGTGCTTGCCGAGCCAAATGGCAGGCGCGCCTTTGACCTGCCCGGAGCCCAACGACAGGTCCGTTACTGTTCGCATCTGCGGCAAGCCAGAAACGTCGCCCTCGCTGATGGTCGACACCATCTGCTCGCCCGCCGCAGCGTCGTACATGCCCCAGGGAAACTGGTGGGCGGCGAGCGGCCCGACGTCGATCGGATAACCCGACCAGTCCTGTGCGCCCGGCTCCGATGTCCAGGTGTAAAGCTCGATCAGGCTCTCGCTCTCCTCGCCGCCGTCAGACTCTAGCGCGTAAAGCGCCAAAAACGACAATGGAATAAGACCCAACATCACGTTCTCCATCCGTCAGTCGGGGTCGAAAACCGCGACCCCGTTCACCGGGCAGGCGAAGCACTTGTTATCGTCAACGTGGCTGTAGTGGTCTGAATAATCTCCAACATTGAACGTCCCGCTGTCTGACAAGAAAAAGGCATCACGCGAAAACCCGGTCCACCAGACAAGCCCACTCGATGTGGCCTTGACCCAGGTCTCTTCCATATGTTTGCCCCAATCCCAGCCGGCATCGTAATAGAGCCAGGGTACGTACATATTTGTATATTCGTTGTATGGCCATGTCGTGTGTGGATTTGGGTTGATCTTAGGCTTACCGGCAACCGACGCGAGTTCTGGCGGTAGCGCCTGCTTCGATGCCGGACGGCCGTTCGGCCAGACGCGGTTATCATCGCGATGCTCTTCGAGAAAGTTGCGTGGACTATGATGATAGGCGCAAACCTTGTCTCCACCTCGCTCCTCGATCCAATACTCACAATAGGTCTGATAAGGATCGTAGAAGTCGCTACCGCGCGCCCAGCGCAGTTCGATACATATCGACTCCGACGGGTCCCAGGGTAGCGTCATCCTGGTCTTGCGTGGGTTCTTCTGGCTTTTTCTGAACCCGTTGTGCCATTGCCATTGATGAAAGTTAAAGTGGGGCACCCAGGTGCGGTTGGCGTGGTCGTACTCGCTGCCCTGGGTCTCGATATCGATCTCCCAGCCGATATCGTGTGCTTGATTATTTGCCGAGATGCGGCGCCGACGGCCGAAGAGCCACGGCTGGTGACTGTAGCCGTAGCGTTGTTCCCAAGGACCATAGTGCCGCATGATCATGGCCGGATTGCTTGGCCAGAAAAGGTTCTGCCGCATCGACACCGAGCACAGTGCTCGCTGCGTCTCTTCGATCGTATTGTCGGTGTCGCTTTTGGAGGGGTTGCGGCCGCCGTACATCCAAAGCTTGCCGCCGGGCTTGACCTCAGCCAGCGGCGAGCGGAACGGCCATTTGGTGGCGTTGGCGCCGGATCCGTCCGGATTGCCGGTCTCGGCGTCGGCGACGGTCCACTTGCTGCGGTCGATCCCCTGCCAGGATTGAAATCCATTGACGGTTCCGGTCACTGGCGCCGCGAAGTCGTCGAAGAACACGCGATTGTACCCGGCCGGGGCCTGGGACCAGTTCGCGGTTTGCGTCACCGCTAGCGTAACGCTAATCGGCGAAGGATCGCCGTCGACGCCTGACGGCGGCGTGTAATCAATCGTGCCCGTGGTGCCGTCGTCGGCAGTCGTTAGCTCCGCCGAAGCGCGCAGTTCATTTTCGACGATCTGCGCAATGCTGGCGAGATCACCTGTAAGGCTCCACGTTCCAGATGGAGTTTGCTCCCCACCGACCGTGCTCAGCGTCCCGAGCACCGACCCGGACTGTGTTCCGTCCGTGACGCTAGGCGAGGCCGGGGAAAGCTGGATCGCCGTGACCGGATCAACGATCTCCGAAAACGGCGCTTGGTCCGGCCAGCCCTCGGTATGAAACGAGAAAAACCCGCGCGGGTCTCCGCTGAACAGCGACATTGCGCCAATCCGAACAGTGACATTGGCGCCAAACGAATACGGCCCGAACTGGAGTCGGTTGCCTTCGATTGACCGGCTATGCGTAGTGATCTCGCACGCTGGAGTGGTTGATCCATCGAGAAACACGCGGGCGATACCATTACCGGCGTTTTCCGTCGATGTCAGTTGCACATCAATGCGTCGCCACGTATTCGACGGCGCGATTACACCCGCAGCGGTGTCCGACAGTGCGTCGTTGTCGGACACCTCCAAATCGTCGCCATCGGCGTAGACGCTGAGCCGGTGCCCAACGCCTGGATCGAGCACCGTCATCAACCGCGTGCGGGCGGATGCTGTCGAGCGGCTCGCGTATTGCAGTTCAAACCGCGCCCACACCTCTGTCGTGCCATCGGGCACAACGACGTAATGCTCCTGCCAGTCCCCGCTCGCTGGCGACAGCTCTTGCAAGATGTCCGGGTCCGCGGCGTCTTGAAGCTGCATCAGCTTCGTGTCAGCCGCACCGGACGCCTCGTTAAATGACCAAGACAACCCACTGTCTACGGAGCCGGCTTCGTCAAAAGTGCGAACTGCCAACGTACTCGGGGATACAACGGCCGTTTCCGGTTCACCTGCGCCGTTCCGTGCAAGTAGCGCTGTCAGCGATCTCATGAGCACATTTCCCCTTTCAATCCACTCTCGCACATCGCGCAGGATTTTCTCGCTCGACGCCACCACGGTTCCTAGCTGTCATCAAAACCTTCATAGACGACAATGTCGTCCATATGGACGGTCGACGAAGCGTCTGCCCCAACTGAAAGGCCGATCTTGTATTGCTTCGTATGTGTATTTGCGTCTGTGTGCGTGGTGCTTAACACCCACGATCCTTCGCCGCCGTTTTCTCCGAAAAACAGCCGCACACGCTTTGAGGAGTCTGTTTCAAACGACCACCTGACCCAATACCATGTATCTTCGTTGATGGTGGCTAGCTGTGTCGATGCGTACCCTCCAAGGGTGCGCACCTCTAGACCGCCAGTCGAAGTGACGACGACTACTGGACCGCCATCAAAATTCTCGTCGAGAACCATGATGATGGTATGGTCCTCTAAAGCAATGGTGCCCGTCGGAAATTTAAACCACAAATCCACTGTAGACTGTGTCGCGCCGCTGTCGCTGTGGCCCGGCGTCAGTATTGATGCAGTATTTGATCCGATCACGAACTCGCCGCCTAGCGAACCGTTCTTCGCTGCGGCGGAAATAATTGC
>JAAAPH010000075.1 GCA_009908415.1 Bacteroidota bacterium | reverse complement strand
GAAGGCTACGACCAGCTGGCACGGCGCGAGCAGGCCGTGGCGCCCCTCGTCTCGCGCGCCGACTGGCAGCGGCGGCAGGCGACGATCCGCGCGCGGCTGCAGGATGCCATGGGGCCGTTTCCGGAGCGCACCCCCCTGCGCGCCCGGACGGTCGGTACGCTGGAGCGCGAGGGATACCGGGTCGAGCACCTGATCTACGAGTCGGTGCCGGGCTTTCACGTCACGGGCTCGCTCTTCGTCCCGGACGACCTCGATGCCCCGGCACCGGCTGTCCTCTACCTGAGCGGCCACGCCGGCGAAGCGTACCGCAGCACGACGTACCAGCACGTCATCCTGAACCTGGTGGCCAAGGGGTTCGTGGTGCTGGCCATCGACCCGATCGGGCAGGGCGAGCGGCTCCAGTACGTGAACCCTGAAACCGGCCAGTCCACCGTCGGCGGCCCAACCACGGAGCACTCGTACGTGGGCGCCCAGGCGTTTCTGACCGGGCAGTCGCTCGCTCAGGTGCTCACGTGGGACGCCATCCGCGCGATCGACTACCTCGCGAGCCAGACGGAGGTCGACGCCGATCGCATTGGCGTCACCGGACGGTCCGGCGGGGGAACGCAGACCGCCTACGTCGCCGCCCTCGACGAGCGCGTGCGCGCCGCGGCGCCCGAGAACTACATCACCAGCTTCCGGCGCCTGCTCCAGTCGATCGGCCCGCAGGACGCCGAGCAGAACCTGGTCCACGGCCTCGCCCACGGCCTTGACCACGCCGACCTGCTCACCGTGCGGGCGCCCCGCCCCACGCTCATGATTTCGACCACGCGGGATTTCTTCTCCATCCAGGGCGCCCGCGAGGCGGCCCACGAGGTGGCGCGGGCGTACACGGCCTTCGGCGCCGCCGACCATTTCAAGATGGTGGAAGACGACGCCGGGCATGCCTCCACCGAGGCCAACCGGGAGGCGCTCTACGCGTTCTTTCAGCGGCACCTGAACCAGCCGGGTTCGCCGACCGACCAGGAGGTTGCAACGATTCCGCCCGAGCAGCTGCAGGTGACTGAGACCGGTCAGGTAGCGACGAGCCTGGATGGCAAGACGGCGTTCGATCTCGTGCAGGCCCGCGCCGACCGCCAGCTTGCGGCGCTCGACGCACGGCGCGGCGACCTCTCGTCCCACCTTCCGGCTGTCGTCCGGTCCGCCCGGAGCCGCTCGGGGTACCGCGCCCCCGCGGAAACGGGGACCGTCGTCTTTACCGGGCGATACGCGCGGTCGGGATACACGATTGAGAAGTATGCGCTCACCCGCGAGGCGGCCTACCCGATCCCGTTTCTGCTCTTTCTTCCTGCGGAATCCAGTCCCCATCCCGGCCTCCTCTATCTGCATCCGGACGGCAAGGCGGCGCAGGCCGGAGCGGGAGGGCACATCGAGCAGCTGGTCGCCCGGGGCTACGCCGTGCTCGCACCGGACCTCGTAGGACGCGGCGAGACAGGACCAGGCCGTCTTCAGGGCGACTCGTACATCGACGGCGTCTCGTACAACCGCTGGTTTGCCTCGGTCCTGACCGGCCGGAGCATCGTCGGGCTGCGGGCGCGCGACCTCGTGCAGCTCGCGCACTACCTGCAGGAACGTGCCGATGTTCGCGATGAACCGCTCACCGCCGTGGCCCAGGGCGAAACGGCCCCCACGCTGCTCCATGCCGCGGCGTTCGACGACCGCCTCGGCCGCGTGGCCCTCCTCGACCCGCTGCTGTCGTACGGCGCGCTGGCCACGCACGAGCAGTACAACCCATCGTATATTCCCGTGTCGGTCGCCGGCGCGCTCACCGGCTACGACCTGCCGGACCTCGCCGCCAGCCTAGCCCCTCGCCCGCTCCTGCTCGCCCGCCCGCTCGACCACCAGGGTCGACCGGCCGATCCCGATGCGGTGGAAGCGACGTACGACGTCGCGCGACGGGCCTACGCGGCGCGCGATGCGGAACCCACCCTACGCGTGGAACCGCCGATCGACGCCCCGGACGCGCTGCGTGTCCTTCTCGACTGGCTCCCCGATGAGCGGTAGCTCCGAAGCAGCCCCGCTCCGGCGAGCGCCTTCATTCACCGCCCCATCGCCACTATGCTCCTCTCCTTGCGACGCTTCCGGCAGATCGGTTTGGTCATCGTGCTCGGGGGACTGCTCCTCGTGCTCCCGGGCTGCCAATCCGGAGAACCGGCCGCCGACCAGGCGCCGCCCAACATCCTGTGGATCACCGCAGAGGACATCGGCCCGGCGCTCGGGGCGTACGGGGACACGTATGCCCGAACGCCGCACCTCGACCGCCTGGCCGCGCAGGGCATTCGCTACCGGAATGCCTTCGCCTCCGCGCCCATCTGCGCGCCCGCCCGCTCCACCCTCATCACCGGGATGCGCGCCGTCTCCCTCGGGACGCAACACCTGCGCTCCGACATCCCGATCCCGGAGTCGCTCAACACACTCCCCGAGTACCTGCAGGACGCCGGGTATTACACGACGAACAACGCCAAGACCGACTACAACTTCAGCGCGGAAGGGCGCTGGGACGAGAATAACGGCGACGCGCACTGGCGCAACCGGCCAAACGGCACGCCGTTTTTCAGCGTATTCAACTTCGGGACGACGCACGAAGGCCAGGTCAATGAGCCGGCGGAGGCCGAGCTCGCGGGCCTCAGGGAGCGGCACGATCCCGCGGCGGCTCCGGTGCCGCCCTTTCACCCGGACACGCCCGAGATGCGGCGCCTCTGGGCCCGGCAGTACGACCTCATCACCAGGCTCGACCAGCAGGTGGGCACGCTGATCCGGCAGTTGAAGGAGGATGGGCAGTTCGAGAACACGATCATATTCTTCTTCGCCGATCACGGGTACGGCCTGCCCCGCTACAAGCGATGGCTCCACGACTCCGGGCTGCGCGTGCCACTGGTCGTCCGCGTGCCCGAGCGCTACCAGCCCCTCGTCGATGCTGCGCCGGGGGAGGCCACCGATCGGCTCGTGAGCTTCGAGGACGTCGCCCCCACCGTGCTCCGCCTGGCCGGCACGCCGGTGCCCGGCCACATGCACGGGATCCCCTTCCTCAGAGCGGCCGACACTCCGCCCCGCGAGTACGTGTTCGGCACACGCAGCCGGGCCGACGACGCGTACGACATGGCGCGGACCGTGACGGACGGCCGCTACCGCTACACGCGCAACTTCATGCCGCACCGCCCCTACATCCAGGAGGCGATCATCTTTTCCGGCATCAAGGAAAGCTACCGGGAGCTGCGCCGCGTACGGCTGGAGGGCACGCTCCCCCCCGAAGCAGAAGCGATGTTCACGCCCAAACCGCCCGAAGCGCTCTACGACCTGCAGAGCGATCCGTACGAGACGACCAACCTTGTCGACTCGCCCGAGCACCAGGCGATCCGTGATACGCTCCGGGCGCGGCTGTTCGACTGGATGCGCGACGTCCGCGACACGGGCTTGCTCCACGAGGCCGAGATGATGATCCGCAGCGAAGGATCGACGCCGTACGCGATGGCGCACGACCCGAAGCAATTCGATCTGCCCGCGATTCTGGACGCGGCCCGGCAGGTCGGGCGGCCCGACGTGGCGCTCTCGACGCTGCGGCAGCAGATGGAGCACCCCGACCGCGGCGTCCGCTACTGGGCGGCGACGGCGCTGCTCGCCCGGGGCGAAGCCGCCGCTCCCGCCGCCGACGCTCTGGTCGATGCACTCGATGACGACTCACCCAGCGTCCGGCTCGTGGCGGCGGAAGCGTTGTGCGCACTCGGCCGGTGCGACGCGGCCCGTCCGGTGCTCGCCAGCGCGCTCGACGACCCTCGCCCGTGGGTCGTGCTGCAGGCGGCGATGCACACGCGCCACATCGGCGCCCAGGCTCAGCCGCTCGTTCCCGACCTCCAAGCCGCCTTCGCGCGGTACGAGGGCGACATCTGGGGCCGCTACAAGAGCTGGTCGTATCCCCTGTTCATCGGATTTGCGCTAGACCAGGCACTCATCCACAGCGGCGTCCAACAGCTGGAGGACCTCGGCCTGTAATGTGAGCACAGCGTTGGCAGGCGCCCTCTTCCATTCCGGTCGGGGGCTCCCCACGACGCCCCACCGCGCAGTCGTCTTGCTCCTCAGGCCCCTGGTCGCCGGGTGCAGCGGGCGGGTGGGCGGGCGCAAAGAACGCCCCACGAGACGCCGCCGGGTGCTACCTACGTGGCCTTCACTCTTCTGTGGTTCCCAGCGTAGTGCGGCAATACATTTTCGGTCGCGAAGGTTTTCCTTAGCAGCCTACGGATTGGAGGGCCTGACCCTCTTACGCAGTACCCGCCGATTTCACTTGAAGGCCAAAGCAGTCCGTGGTGCCTCCGCAGATCCTCTCGTGTTGGTCGTTTGCGGCCACACCTTCAGCGTTCATCGTCTACAGCGCTGGGAGGGGTTTTCAAGAACTGCACGATGTCGGCTACGTCCTGCGCACGGAGCGTCAGTTCTTCAGGACCCGGCATGAGGCTCGCGTTCAACGGCCTTCGAGTGGCAATGCGGTCAACGACAATCGTATGCTGCTGCCCGACGGGGTCCCGCAAGATAAGCACATCGTCGTTTTCGGCGAGCACAAATCCGAATCTCACGGCCCCGTCCTTCATGGTGATCTGGAGGGGCGAGTATCCATGTGCAATTCCGTCACTAGGATGGATAATCGCATTTATGAGACCTTCATCGCTGAACTTATTGCTCACCTGTGTGAGATCAGGTCCCACATCCCCACCAACCCGTCCAGCCCGATGACAAACGGCACACTTCGCATAGAAAAGCGCTTGTCCTTGTTCAGCCTGAGCCGCCTCTAGCTGCTGCACGGCGGATTGCACCGATTGCTCCGCATGGGTCCCCGACGGTGGCAGGTAGTGCCGAGCAAGCACACGGATAGACTGCGTAGTGGGGTGGGAAAGAAGCACATCTTGGACGGATCGGAGTATTTCGGCCGGAAGGCGCTCCTCGGCCATGAGCCCCACAAGCATCCGTCCCCCGTATTCATTGGGGGCCATCTCTTGGGCGGATGCTACACGCGTCTCCACGGGAAGCGAGGCACTCATCACCCGTTCCTTGTGCCCCGCCATCTCCCGGATCATCGTCTGCTCCTCGGCGTCGGGACCCTCAAGGTTCCCCCAGTCTTTCAAACCGCGCCATTCGTTCGTTTTGCGGTAGCTCAGCCACCAAGAGGCACGCCGGGCCACCCCCGTGCGGTCGCTTTCAGCCAAGCGCTCCATGGCCTGCACGGCGCGCACGTCGTTAATAAAGCCGAGTGCAACCAGCGCACGCTTCCGCTCTGCCCACGAGAGGCCCGGCGCCTCTGCCCGCGCCTCCAGCGCACCGATGGCCGCCGCTGGATGCAGGCGCCAGACAAGGTCGGCGAAACGGCGAGACCATTCCGCCGGACGATCATTTCCGAAGCGCTCTTCAATCAGAGGGTACACGTCCTCTTCGTGGCCCTCGACCGCCAGCCCAATGGCTTCCAACTCCCAGCGACGACCGCCCTCGTAGCGCGCGGCGAGGTCCATGATGATCGCCTCCGTCTTTGCGAGCGGCCGACCGCGGAGAGACACGGCGACCTCGCGCCGCACGGCAGGTGACGGGTCCCCTGCCAGCCGGCGTGCGTACCCCAGCAGGCGATCGCCGTCCGTGACCCGCTGGAGGGCGCGGTACGCCACCACGCGTATGTCCGGATCTGGCGCGTCGAGCAACCCGTCCACCGCGCGTACCCCCTCCGACCCGAGTTGGACCATAAGCCACACGGCCCGGGCTCGATGATACGGATTCTCCGCGTCGAGAAGCATCTTGACCTCATCCAGAACATCCGGTCCGCCCTCCTTTAGGCGGCGGAATCCCTCGTTGCGCACGTTGACGGCCGGATTCTTGAGTGCCCGGATCTGTCCGTCGATTGTGGTCAGGTCAAGATCCGGTACGGAAAGCGCTCGGTCCGCGGGGGCAATGCGGTAGATGCGCCCGTAGGCGGAAGTGTCTTGCATTTGATGTCCTCCTACGACCCCGTCGTACCAGTCGGCTACATAGAGGGCGCCACTGGGCCCAACGGCCACATCGGACGGTCGAAACCAGGTAGTTTGTCCCCCGGGATTCGGCCACCGGTACTCGTCTTCCAGCTGCTTGACAAGCGAGTCGGGAATCGAGCTGATAAGGTTGATGGGCTGCCCCAAATCATAGCCTGCCCCCTTTCGGGTCGGCTGATAGCCGAGGATGACGTTGCGCCCCGCCTCAGCACTCAAGACCATGCCGCGGTACGCCGCTCCCAAGGCATCGCCCTCGTACACCGTGATGCCCGTCGGCGATCCGGCGCCGGTCCGGTCTCCTGCCGGAATAACCCCCGGGTCCTCTTGGTGCCACTGTGCCGTGAACGCGTCCTGCCCGGGACGGCGATCGGCCTGCCACATGCGTGTGCCGTCGGCACTGAAGAAACCGGTATTCGCTCCCTCCATCACCCACAGCACACGGCAGGACTGTGCGCCCCCATCATTGTCATTGCTCCAGATGGCGCCGTAGGAATCGACGGCCAACTCATAGGGATTGCGGAAGTTGTGGGCTAGGACCTCCAGCCCTTCCCCACTCGGCTCCACGCTCAGGGCCAGTCCGCCGGTCCAAACGTGCCCATCATCGCTGACCAGGCCCGGCCGGTTATCCCCCATATGGGGGGTACCGCCATTGTAGACGCTGCCCGAACGAAGCGTCCATCCCGACTGATCAGTCACGACGTGGGGGCCGGCGTTCCCAACGTTGAAGTACCAGCGCCCATCCGGGCCGGCGGTCACGGCGTGCAAAGCGTGGTCGTGATCTTTGCCGCCAAACCCCGTGAGTAGCGTCTCCCGCTTCTCGGGCCGGTCGTCCCCGTCGGTATCGGTATATACGAAAAGGGACGGCGACGCGGAAACGACCACCTTGTTGCCAATCACTGCGATCCCCATCGGTGAGATAAGGTCCTCATCCTCGACAAATACTTTTGAGGTATCGGCCACCCCATCGTTGTCGGTGTCCTCCAGAATCACCACGCGCTCCCCTTGCCCGCGACTCCGCCGACTGGAGTCTGGATTGTTGAAGGAGCGATAGTTGACGGCCTCCACAACCCAGACGCGCCCCCGACGATCTACGTCGATGTTTGTTGGATTGTAGAGCTGTGGCGACTCAGCCCACAGGGTGGCCTTTAATCCCTCGGCCACGTAGAGGCTGTCCTCTTGTACGACGTCCATGCGCTGTGGAGGAGCGAGAACGGTCGGCGGCTCGGTCGGCGCGTCGGGACGCCGATCGGGTTCGATTCGATCGGGAAGCCCCGTCAGGCCCAAAAGAAGCAAAATGATAAGCCCGGCTTCCAGCGACAAGTAGATCGGTCCCTTTCTCATGGGAAACGGTGCGGTTTATGCACAATATCGAAGTGGGACTTCTAGCCGTCTTTGGGGCACGACCAAGCCCTCAGCCGTAAGCACTTGGGGCAAAGAGGAGCTCGCGAGCCCCTCGCCGTCCGCATCAACACCAGCTTCGGATTTCTTCATGGCTCCCCATGGACCCGGGATGCTATACGGAGTGGCCCACCGAGTACGAGGAGAGCCCAGACAAGGTACGGTTAAGCTAGCCAACCGCCGATATATTCGCCAGCGTATCCGGACAGGATGCCTCCCCCCAGCTCCTCCGTTGCCATCGCGCGGTACAAGGATCGACACGGCCGCGCCCGTGTATACCCTCCCGGCTCAACGCATGCACGACCAGACCGACGCCGTCATCTCATACGCTAAACCCTTTGGTCTATGACAACGCTTTCCCTTCGCGACGACGATGCCATGCCCGCCCTCGGACTCGGCACCTGGAAGTCGGCGCCCGGCGAGGTGTACGACGCGGTGAAGGTCGCCCTCCAAGCCGGATACCGCCACATCGACTGCGCGCCCATCTACGGCAACGAAGCCGAGGTCGGCCGCGCGCTCGCCGCGTCGTTCGACGAAGGCGTGGTCTCGCGGGACGACGTGTGGATCACGTCGAAGCTGTGGAACGACGCCCATGCGCCGGACGACGTCCGCCCGGCGCTCGAACAGACGCTGGACGACCTGCAGCTCGATGCGCTGGACCTCTACCTCATGCACTGGCCCATCGCGCTAAAGAAGGGCGTCGGCATGCCCGCGTCGCCGGACGACTTTATTCCGCTGGAGCAACTCCCCATTGCGGCAACGTGGGAGGCGATGGAAGCACTCGTCGATGACGGCCTCGTCCGCCACATCGGCGTCTCCAACTTCAACGTCCCCAAGCTGGATGCGCTGCTTGACGACGCGCGGATCAAGCCGGAGATGAATCAGATTGAGATGCATCCGTACCTGCAGCGGCCGAAGATGTACGCCTTCGCCCGTGAACGCGGCGTGCATCTCACGGCCTACTCGCCGCTGGGCTCGACCGACCGGCCCGAGCGGCTGAAGGAAGCGGGCGAACCGGTGGTGCTCGACGACCCAACGATTGCAGAGATCGCCGAGCGTCACGACGCCTCGCCCGCGCAGGTCCTCATCAGCTGGGCCCTCCACCGCGACACGGCCGTCATCCCGAAGTCGGTGACGCCGGCCCACATTAAGGACAATCTCGCTGCCGCCGATGTCGCGCTTACCGACGCGGATATGGAGGCCATCGCACCGCTCGACCGCGGCAAACACTACGTGAACGGCGAAGTCTGGACGATGGAAGGCAGTCCGTACGCCATGGAAGACCTCTGGACGGAGTAGGCACGGAGCCCCCGGTCGCCGACCGGCGCCTCCTCGGCACGCCCCCCGAATGGCCGGGATCGGTTTACACGGGGCGGTGTGAAAGACCTGTGGCTACGTGAAGCTTTCTGACCGGATACGCACCCCGCGTTCGATGATGCAACCCCGGATCTCTTTCCAGACAGCGCGCTCGATGCTGCTCGACCACGTGTCGCCAATCCACACGGAGTCGGTCGATCTGATGAACGCTCGGGGCCGCACCGTGCGGGAATCCGTCGTGAGTGCCGGCCACGTGCCGCCGTTCGACAATGCCGCCATGGACGGATACGCCCTCCGCGCTGCGGATGCACCAACCGTTGGAGCCGTACTCCCCGTTGCGTTTGCCACGGCAGGCGGCCAATCCGTTCCGCCCCTCCCTGAGGGGGCCTGCGCACGCATCACGACGGGGCACCCCCTTCCTCCAGGCGCGGACGCCGTCGTCCGAAAGGAGCGCACGCAGCGCCGCCCCGAGCAGCACATCCGCTTCGACGTCGTGCCGTCGCCCGGCCAGAACGTGCGTCCGGCGGGTGAAGACATCGCCGCCGGAGACGTTGTAATGGAGGCGGGCCGTGTCGTCAGCCCAGCCGCCGCCAGCCTGCTCGCGTCGGTGGGCCATACGCAGCTCACGGTGGCCGTGCGTCCGCGCGTGCTGCTCCTCATTACCGGCAGCGAGCTCGTCGACGCCACCGCCCTGCCCAGCGCGGGACAGATCCGGGATTCGAACGGTCCCGCACTGGCCCTGCGCGTAGACGCCGCCGGGGGTCGAGCCCACGCGCGTCGCGCACCCGACGACACCGCCGCCCTCCATGACGCGCTCGCGAGCGCCCCACCGGCCGACCTCATGCTCATCTCTGGCGGCATGTCCGTCGGGGACGACGACCTCGTCCTTCACGTGCTCGACCAGATGGGCATGGAGCTACTGTTTCACGGCGTCAAACAGCGTCCCGGCAAGCCTGTCGCCTTCGGCGTGCTCGACGACCGGCCCGTCCTGGGCCTGCCCGGCAACCCCGTCGCGGCAGCGGTCTGCTTCGAGGTGTACGCCCGGCCGGCGCTCGCAGCGATGCTGGGCCGGAGCACCGTGCTCCCGGCTCTCGACACCGCCGTGCTCGACGCGGGCTATCGCGCAAAGGCGGGCTATCACTACTTCACGCGAGGCCGTGCCTGGGTGGATGACGCGGCACAACTCCGGGTGCGCCCGACGGGGCCGCAGGGCTCCGGCATCGCGTCGTCCATGCGCGACGCGAACTGCCTCATTCACCTCGATGAAGACGGGACCGACCCCGCCCCCGGGCAGCACGTGTCGATTCAGTGGCTGCGTTGATCAGCATCCGCTGTCCTCGGCTCGGCGGCCGCCCCTTACGGACCGCCCAGATCCTTCGGGCGATTCACGTTGTGCACGAGGCGAGCCGGGACGGCCACATCGCGGACGGCCAGCCGGTCCAAGAGCGCGTGCAGCGCACGCTCCTCCGCGGACAAACAGGCTCTGGCGGCCGCCAGGGCACGCTCGCGCCGGTAGCAAGCGAACAGCGGATGCAACCGGTCGTCGTCCGTGCGGCCCACGATGGCGTCGACCTGTTCATCCCGGAAACGAAGCAGCGCGCGGAACCCATCCGGCGTGACGTGGGGCATGTCGCACGCGGCGACGAGCACCCACCGCGAGCGAAGCGCTCGAAAGCCGGCGTCGAGGCCCGCCAGGGGCCCGGCGTCGGCATGACGGTCGTGGACGTGCGGCACGTCGCCCGGGAGCACATCCGCGTACGACGCCGCGGCCGTTCCGACGCTCACCACGACGGGGGTTGCCACGGCGGCGAGCGCGCCGTACACGCGGGCTATCATCGGCTCGCCTGCAACCGGGTGCCGCGCCTTGTCGCGCCCGAAGCGGCGACTCTCCCCCCCGGCCATGATCAAGCCGGCGACGGCGTCGGGATCGGCAGTGCGCATCGTGCCTACGTCGTTCACAAACCCAAGCTACTCGCGGAGATGATCGAAGGCTTGCGACTCGTCAGTGGCCTTGCCGGGGTGGCGGCACCCCAGGTCCTTTTCAATTAGAATGCGCGTCGACGACGGCCCTGTATCGACGTGGCCTTCCAGGCTGATCGCATCGCTCGATATCCAGCGCGCGGCTCGGTCGGCCGGAAGCGTGACGACCAGCCCGTCGTCAGAAAAAACCGCACCGATCGCATCGGCCGTCGCGTCCACACGCAGGGTACACGGCAGCGCGCCATCGGGACCGAGCGGGAGGACAAACCCTACGGCTCCCGACGCCGACAAGGCATCAACATCCGGCTGATCGAGCCGAAGGCGGAGCATTTTCGCCGTTAAGCGGACCTTCATGATAGCTGAGAGTTTTGAATGGGCGAGCGGCGGAAACCCACTGCTTTTACTTCGTGAATGCTTCCGCATTTGCGGTGGGAGGAGCCGCCCTTGGGAACAATGCCTCACATGTGAGGCATGAGATACTGCTATGACGATCACGATCAAATGCAAGCTGGATCTCACGGAGGGGCAACGCTCTGCCATTGATAACACAATGGAGGCGTTCGCTTCGGCCTGCAACGACGCCCTCGACGTAGGGCGTGAGGCAGGTACTACGTCCAACGTCAAGATCCACGACCGCTGCTACTACGATCTCCGTGAAGATCACGGCCTTCCCGCTAACCTCGCCGTTCGTGCTATCGCTCGTGCGGCGGGCACCCTCAAGGTGAAGGAGCGTCCGCATTCCACCGTGCCGCAGCTTCAAGGAGGCCGACTGGTCGACCAGTCTCTCCACTACCCACGGCAGGCAAAAGCCGATCGCCCTCGACCTTGGGGGCTACCAGCGGGATCTCTTGAAAGGTCAAAAGCCGAAAAGTGCGGTCGTATTCAAAAAGCGCATTAACGGCGACTGGACGTACTACGCGGGCATCCACATTGATGTGGAGGAGCCGCCGCCCGACCTCGATGACGACCACGGGTGGATCGGCGTGGATCTCGGTATCGTCCAGCTTGCCACCCTTGACGACGGCACCTCGTTCAGCGGGGAAGAGGTAGACCGCGTCCGTGATCGGTATAACAGCACTCGCTCCTCTCTCCAATCCAAAGGCACGCACGGCGCCAAACGCGTCTTGAGACGGCTCCGTGGACGAGAAAGGCGGTTCCAGCAATCCGTTCACCACTGCATCAGCAAGCGCATTGTCGAGAAAGCGAAAGCCGAAGGGAAAGCCGAAGGGAAAGCCGAAGGGAAAGGCGTTCGTGTCGAGGACCTCTCTGGCATCCGCGAGCGGATGCGCGTCCGTCGCTCTGGGCGCTACCGGCACCACAGTTGGGCCTTCTACCAACTGCGGCAGTTCTTGGAGTACAAGTGCGCCCTCGCTGGCGTCCCGTTCGAGACGGTCGATGCCGCCTACACCTCCCGCACGTGTCCCGAGTGCGGACACGAAGAGAAGGCTAACCGCAAAGGTCAAAGCCCGTTTGTATGTCAGGCGTGCGGGCATGAAGAGAATGCGGATATTGTTGGTGCTCGGAATATCAAACGTGGGGGCGTCTGTCAACCGTCCCAAGACGAAAGCCAAGACGTCGCGTCAAAGGTCGGGGGGAAATCCCCGCCTGAAGTTTGGCAGCGACAAGCCCCGTACTTTAAGTGCGGGGTAGCTGACGGGACAATAGCATTGATGATAGAGTGAGGGGATTGCATTGGGGATGCAGCGTCCCCGGATTACAACGCGAGGAGGGTGGAAAGATTCCGCACCCCGCGGCGTCAACGCCCTCTCGGTCCGATGCAGTTCGGGCCCGGCCTGGGTGCTGGGCATCCGCCCCTAACGAAACGCCGCCAGCTCACAAAAAAGCCCACCCCGGCAGAGCCAGGGCGGGCCGTTTGGGGTCTCCGTGCTGCCCCCTCAATCCGCTTCGCTGTGCTGGAGGTGCGCAGCCAGCACGCGGATCGTGTGGCGCTTCACGCGATCGGAAGCTTCGCGATGTTCGCGCAGCCGCTCGGCCAAGCGGATGAGCACCGGCTCGCCGCCGATGGCTTGCAATGTTGAAAGCGCCAGCAGCCGGTGCCCCTCATCGGCGCTGCCCTCGTAGATGTCGAAGAGGGCAGGCACGGCCGGGCGAAAATCGATCTCCAGGTCGGGACGCTGCTCATACTGGAGGATGAGCATCATGGCGTTTTCCTGGCGCTCGACATCGCCCGATTCGAGAAGCACCCGCGTTTGCTCGCCAAACACAGCGACCCATTGGGGCGGAACGCTGGCCTTCACCGCGGGTTCATCTACTGCTTCCTCCGACGGCTGCGCGGCGAGGCTTGGCACCACGGTGAGTGCCATGAGGAAAGCGAAGAGACTAGCAACAAGACGTTTACGCGTTGTCATAGTACGGTTGGGATTGGTTCAGGAGTGCATGGCACAGTGCTTGGTCGAGCACGGTGCCTCGTTAAGCACATCGTTCACCTGAATCAATCCCAACTGCTATGTGGGGTTCGCCCGACGCCCGGTCGAAAGGGCTTTCGCTCACCGTTTCTTTGCATTGCCATGCCGGGGAGCGCTTCCATCCGCGCCTCCCGCATCGTTTTCGGCCGTGTGGCGCAGCGTCAGCCGCTCGCCGCCCTGGAGCATGCGATACGACTGGCCGAGCGCCTCGCAGGTCGCCTCGAAAAGCTCGGTGGGCTCGGTGTTGAACGTGAACATATCGTAGTGGCAGGGCACCACCCAATCCATGTCGCAGGACGCGGCCAAGTGGGCCGCTTCGTCGCCCCACAGGTTGCCGGCCACCCCGCGCTCGGGCCGGTACCCGTTGATCGGTAGAAACGCGAGGTCGACGGCGAACGGCCGCAACGCCTCCTTCTGACGCGGATACAGGCGCGTATCCCCGCTGTGGAAAACCGTCCACCGCTCCCCCTCGACGATGTAGCCCAGGTAGCGGCACCGCCCCGCCTCGTCCCGATCCACCTCGTCGTGGGCCGCCGGCACCGCGTGGATCGTCCAGGGGCCCACCGCAGCCTGCTCGCCGGCGTCGAGCCCCACGGGCCAGCGGGAGTCGCAGCCGAGCCGGTTGGCCACGAACGCCCGATTCGCTTCCGGGATGACGAGTTGCATGTCGGGGTTGCTCTGGCGCAGCGGGAGAAGCGTCTCCGCGTCGAGATGATCCGTGTGGTTGTGCGTGGACGTGACCATCCGGATGCCGGAGAGGCGCTCCGGCTGGATCGGGATTTCGCTCATGCGGATGTGCTCGGTATCGGTGCCCGCGTACTTCTTGGTCAGCGAGTCAGACAGGTACGGGTCGAAGAGAAGCAGCGCCCCATCCATCCGCACCAAGAACCCGCTCTGCCCGAGCCACCACGCGTGCAGGGCATCCGGCGCACGGGCCGTGTGTGCGATGTCATCCAGGAGCGCGTCGCCTTTTTGATGTGCAGGAATCATGGGGGTTGCTGGAGAGATGTCAGCGAGATGGCGGCGAACATTACCGGTGGAGCCGGCGCGGGTCACAGCGCAGCGCGGACCTGCCGGGCGCCCTCGACGAGGGCCTTCAGCTTACGACGGGCCGCCCAGCGCGCGGTCTGGCTGAGCCCGCAGTCCGGCGCGACGGCGAGCTTGTCGGCCGGCACGTAGTCCAGGCAGCGCCGGATGCGATCGGCCACGTCGTCCGGCGTCTCGATGTAGTAGTTTTTGACATCGACGACGCCCACGGCAACGTCTTTCCGCTCGGCGATGCGCTCCAAAAGCTCGATCTCGGCGAACTCGCGGTTGGCCATTTCCACATGGATCTCGTCGGCCTTGAAGTCGAGGAAGTCCGGAATCATGGGCGCGATGCGACGGCGTCCGACGGGGTGCCCCTTGTAGTTGCCGAAGCAGAGGTGCGTCGCAAGCCGGCACCGACCGGCGACCGGCTCCACGGTCCGATTGAAGAGGTCGACCATCCGCGCCGTGTCCGCCTTGTAGGCGTAGCAGCTCATGCTGGGCTCGTCGACCTGCAGCTCCTGACATCCGGCCTCCACGAGCGCCTCCAGCTCCCGTTGCACGATCGGGAGCAGCGCCTCGGCGATTGCGTAGCGGTCCGGGTACTGCGTGTTGGGCACGAGCCGCCCGCTGAGGGTGTACGGCCCCGGCAGGGAGGCCTTGAGCGGCTGATCGGGCGGGGCAAGACGCTGCAGCCGCTCGAACTCCTCCACGGCGCCGAGCCCGTCCGGGGCCTGGAGCTCGCCGGTGATGGCGTGCTTCGGGCGCTGGTCGTGCGCCGGAGGCCCCCATTGGCGCGACGGCTCCGTCTCCCGGTCGATGCCCTCCAGGTAGCCGTAGAACGACAGGTTGAAGTCGAACCGGGTCTGCTCGCCATCGGTAATCACATCGAGCCCGGCCGCAACCTGATCGTGGACGGCGGCGATCACGGCGTCATCTTGCATTTCCGCGATGTCGGCTGGGCCGAAGGCGTCCAGGTGGCGGCGTCCAAACTCCAGCCAGGACGGGAACGGGTAGCTTCCAATGACGGTGGTGCGGATGGGTCGATCGTTCATAGAGCGCAGAGTCGTTGCGTCAGAGAGTCGTTGCATCAAAGGATCAGGATTCGGACGGCGAGGCGTCTTGCACAAGCTCCTCGACGGCGTGCAGGCGGGGCGCGCTTAGCACCCCCGCAGGCGCCGCGATCACGAGCGCGGCCGTCGCATTGGCAAATCGAACGGCTTGAACCACCGAGCGCCCCCGCCAAAGCGCATGGATCAGCCCCGCATTGAAGGCATCGCCGGCGCCAACCGTGCTGTGCACGTCAACGTCAAACCCCGGCACGGTCGTGAGCGCACGGTCGGGGCCGTACCGGATGGCGCCCTCCGCACCGCGCTTGACGATCACCTGCTCCGCCCCGCTGCCCAGCACCTGCCCGGCTGCGTCCTCAACGTCTGCGATGCCGACGCACGTGCGGAGCTCGTACGCGTTCGCGAGGAGATACGTCACGTCCGGAAGCATCGGGGCCAGTTCGCGCAGCGTCGGGGGATCGTCGATCGCCGGGCCGATGTCCAGCAGCGTCGTTGCGCCCGCGCGGGCGGCCTGCTGCAGCGCCTTCGCCATGCCATCGGGGCGCCACTCCGGGAGCAGCTGATAGCCCGTGACGAGCAGCACGTCCGCGCGCTCGAAGGTGCCGCCGGGCAGGTCCTCGATGCCAAAGCGCGCCGTGGCCCCGGCGTGGTGGAAGGACTGGCGGTTTCGCGCGGCGTCCGCGATGACGGTCGTCGTGGCTGTGGCCGCCGTGTGGTGCTGGATGAGCAGTTCGGTGTCGACGCCTCCGTCATCGAGCCACCCACGCGCGATTGCCCCTAACGGGTCTCGGCCGATGGCGCTGCACAACGTGGGCGTTCCACCCAGACCAGCGAGCACGTACGCCGTGTTGGCGCCGTTTCCACCCAGTACCATAGTCAGCGGCTCGCTGCAAAAGGTGAAGTTGTCAGACGTGAACTCGTCGCCGTCGGGTACCGGAATGTGATCCAGCCCGGAGAGGAGCAGGTCCACCGTCGTGGTCCCCAGAATCATTATCGTGGACTCATCCATGGCACAGTGGACTACCGACTCGCATGATGGGCATCTGAAGGGGAGTTCGGGGACGGAGTATGTATCCGTCGAACGCGGCTACCGGACGGTCCATCCACCGTCGACGGGGAGCACCGTTCCGGTGACGAACCCTGCCGCGTCCGAGGCCAGGTAGAGCGCGGCCTGGGCCACGTCCTCCGGATCGCCGAAGGCGCCGGTCAGCGGCTGGAGGGCGCCGAGGCGGCTCGTGATACCGTCATCGGACTGCGCACGGCGGCTCATGCTCGTCGCGATGAGTCCCGGGCAAATCACGTTGGCGCGGATGTGCTCGGGCGCGTAGTAGCTCGCAATGGCGCGCGTGAGGCTGATGATGCCTCCTTTGCTAGCCGCATAGGCGTGCGTGGCGAAGTCCTCATCGCCGCCCACCATCCCGAGCACCGAGGACAGATTGATCACGGCCCCGCCGCCGGTCTCACACATTTCGGCGATGGCGTACTTGCAGCACAAAAACATGCTCTTGAGGTTGACGTCCATCACCCGATCCCAGGCTTCTTCGGTGCAGTCCGCGACGGGGCCGTCTCCCCATTTGCGCCCGCTCACGCCGACGACGTTAAAGAGCACATCCACGCGCCCGAACGCGTCGACGGTCGCCTCCACGGCCGCCTGGACTTCATCACGTTGGCCGACGTCGGTGCAGACGAAGCGGGCTGAGCCGCCGTCGTCCCGGATGCCGTCCATGACGCGCGCTCCGCGTTCGGCGTCCACGTCGAGCCCCACGACCGAGGCCCCCTCGTCGGCGAACAACCGAGCGGCGGCGCGGCCGATGCCGCTCCCGACGCCCGTAACGATGGCCACCTTGCCGTCTAGTTGATCCGTCATGGGTGATCGCTCTCTGGAGCGGATGAAGAGGCACTCCGCCGGCCGCCGTAGGCGCGGCGCACGCGGTCCCGGTATTCGTCGTAGCAGGCCTCGAAGCGCTCGGCGGACGCGTCCGCCCCCAGGATATAACTGCTCGTGAGGACCGTAGGGGGCGCGCCGAGATCGGCCAGGCGGTCGGCGACGCGGCACTTCAGCGCGTTGACGACGGCGGCGTACCCGAGCGTCGACGCCGGGCCGACGGGGTCCTCCACACCGTCGACCTCCACCACGGCATCGCCGCCCGGCGCGCCGTTGTCGATCACGACGTCCGCCACATCCGGCAGGCGCTGGCCCGAACTGTGCTTCGGCGTCGATCCCAGGCAGTGCTCCTTGGACACCACCACGATCACCGGCAGGTCACGCCGCTTGGCCTCCAGGGCGACCTCGACGACGACCTCGTTCACGCCGCTATTCGAGAAGACGATGAAGCTGTCCGGCGGCTCGATCACAAAATTGCGGAGGATGCGCTTTCCGAGGCCCTCCACGTGCTCGATAAACATGGCCTGCCGCTGCCCATTGGCCCCCACCACCGGGTTGTGGTAGGTCATCGAAAGCTCCACGATCGGATGGAAGCCGGGGAAGCTCCCGTGACGCGGAAACATCTCTTCGACGGGAATCCGGGAGTGCCCGGTGCCAAAGAGGTGCACGAGGCCGTCTTGGGCAATGGTGCGCGCGCAGATGGCCGCCGCGTCTTCGATGGCGTCGAGCTGCGTCTCGCGGATGTGGCGCACGATTCCCTCCGCTGCCTGGAGGTAGGCAAGCGCAGGATTGGAAGCGTCCGTCGAATGTGGAGCGGTCATAAGCGGGCGATGGTGAACGAGGGGCTGGTGCGTCTACAGGGTGTGACGGGTTTTATACGTGTACCGGTCGGCCCGGTAGTAGCTGGTCGTATGCTCGATGACCGCTCCCGTACCCAGAAACGCCGCCGTGTGGACGACCAACAGGGGGTCGCCGGACGCGATCGCGAGAAGCTCCGCCTGGCGGTCATCCGCGGTGGCGGCGCCGATGGCGTGTTGGATTTCGCCGATCCGGAGCCCGTACTCGTGGGCGAGCAGGTCGTAGAGCGAGGCCGACGCAAAGTCGTGCCGATCGAGGTCCGGGCACGCCTCGGTGACGACGGTGTGGTGCTGAATGCCGATGGGTTCGTCGTCGCCGAGCCGCACCCGCGAGAGGTGCAAGCACGGCGCGCCCGCCTTCCCCTGGAGCACCGCCGGCGCGTCCTCGGCGATAGCACCCGTCCCCACGGC
>JAAAPH010000289.1 GCA_009908415.1 Bacteroidota bacterium | reverse complement strand
TGCGCATCGCCGTCCAGCCCCGGCCCTGCACGTAGAGATCCGCGTCGAGGTCGCCTTCGAACGCCACAAAGCGCGCGCCAAGTCGGCCGTGCCCGAACACCTGGGGCAGCGTCTCGGCCAGGCGGGCATGGGCGGCGCCGGCGCTGGCGTTCAGGAACTGGAGCCCGGTGGCCTGCACGGACGCATACAGCCCGGCCGGCGCGTCGCGTCGCCACCCCACCGCCAGCGTGGCCCCGGCGCGGCGAAACGGGGCGTCGCTCGCCTGTACCACCAGCTGGTCGGGGGTCGCCGTGGCGTACAGGTCGATGGGGTGGCGGATCGTGTGCGCAAATCCAGCCAGGCGCACGTCGAAGGCGCCAAGGTCAGCGTCCAGGCCGGCCCGGGCGTGGAGGATGCGGCCGGTGGGCACCGTATCGAGCGGAACGACCGTGTCGCCGAAACCGGCCGTCTCGATCCAGGAGACCGGCTGCCCGGCCAGCCGGCCGTCGGCGAAGGCGCGGAGCCAGCCCCACTGGTGGTCCACGTTCACCGATGCGCTGGGGTACTGCTGCGCGTCGCTCACGTGCAGGCCGCCGGTGAGCACGACGGACGTGGCGCCCCAGCCGATCGAGTCGCGCAGGGTTGCGTGCAGCCGCTGGCGCATGGCGTGCCCCGACCACGCGTTCGTCGTGCGCAGCCGATCGAGCGTGGCAGCCACTTCGGCCTGAAGCGTCTGCGGCCCCAGCGTGAACGCCTGCCGGAGGTACCCGCTAAAGCGATTCGTCTTGGCCAGCAGCGTATCGGGGTCGTAGTAGCGGAACGTCTGGGCCGTCCAATTCGCCGAGATCGCCGCGGGCGCGTCCGTGCCCGGAACGAGCGGGGCCCGCACCGTGAGTCCGAGGTCGTTGCGGATGGTCTGGCGCCGGGCGTCATTGAGGCGCACGTTGGCGATGGTGCGATTGTAGATGGTTTCGAAGAAGCTGCCCTGCGGCTGCACCCCGCCGTGGGCGCCGATCTCGCGGCGGCTGTGCAGGTTGCGCAGCGTTGCGGACCACTCCTCGCCGCGAAGGTGCAGCCGCCCCAGGAGCCGCCGCTCCCGCCGAAGGTCGCTATTGGGGTATTCGTTGTCGCCGGCGCGCCCGTAGTAGCCGCCCACGATTTGCAGCAGGCTCGGCCGGCCCCGCGGCGTGATGTATCGCTGCTGGGCGTGCACGGCGGCGATGCTTTGCACCGAGGTGTTGTCGCGCCGGTAGTGCAGCTCGGTCAGCGGCCGCTTCTCGTCGTACGATCGGGGTTGCGCGTACACCGCCACAGGCCCCCCCAGCCGGTCGGCATCGACATGAGGCGCATAGAGAAACTCGGGCGGAAGCAGGTCGAAGCGGGGGCGCCCGGTGACGGGGTCGTTGTACGGGTGGCCGTCGAAGACGAGCGACGGACGTTGCGGGCTGAAGCCATCCCAACTCCACCCGTCGGGCCATCCGTTGGCGCCGAGGTCAAACAGGAACGTGCCCGGCACGGACGTGAGCAGGTGGACAAAGTCCGGCTCCGCGTGCTGGATGGGCGGAACGTCGAGGGTCGGGCGGCCGCGCAGCAGGCGGAGAAAGGGCAGCGGCGCCGTGAGCGTGTCCGGTTGCGCCTGCGCGCGCTGCTGCTGACGCATCGAGTCCGGTGGGGCGGTCTGGGTTGTATCCGTGACCGTAGTATCGGCGACGGTGGTGTCGGCGACGGTGGTGTCCACTTGCACCGAGTCCGGGACCTGCGCGTGGGCCGGCGACGGGGCGAGCCCGATCAGCACGAGGAGAAGCGCGAGAAGAATCGGGGAAACGGAGAATTGGGGGGGCGGAGAATTGGGGAATCGGAGAGGCACGAGCCTGAATGGATGGCTTGGGTTTCTTGTCTCGCTGCCGCCTCGGTTCCTCGATTCCTCGGGCCCACACGTCCACACGCCCATACGCCCACACCTCCGCAGCAATCACTCATCCGGAAACAGCCCAAACAGCCGACTCTCGATGCGGCTCACGACGTCGCGCCGGTCGTCGTCATCGTTCACGAAGTCGAGCTCGTCCACGTCGATGATCATCTTCGGCCCCAGGTCGTAGCCTTCGATCCAGTTCTCGTAGTGGCGCTGAAGCCGCTCCAGGTAGTCAATCCGGATCGTCGACTCGTAATCGCGGCCGCGCTGCTGGATGTGGTTGACCAGCGTAGGCACCGAAGCGCGCAGGTACACGAGCAGCGACGGCGGCTTGAGGTACGAGGTCATGATCGCGAAGAGCTCGGTGTAGTTCGCATAGTCGCGCTTGCTCATCAGCCCCATCTCGTGCAGGTTGCGCGCAAAGATCTCCGCGTCTTCGTAGATGGAGCGGTCCTGCACGACCGAGTGATCGACGTCCTCGATGTATTGCTGGTGCTTGAAGCGGCTCGACAGGAAGTACACCTGCAGGTTGAAGGACCATCGGCGCATGTCGTTGTAGAAATCCGTGAGGTACGGATTGTCGTCGACCTGCTCGTAGAAGGCTTCCCAGTCGAAGTATTCACTCAGCACCCGCGTCAGCGAGCTTTTCCCGGCGCCGATGTTTCCGCCGATGGCTACATACTTTTTGGGAGGCGCCGACGGCGTCTCCGGTGTGTCACTCATGGGGGAAGGGTGTTACAGGCAGGGGCATCGCGGACAGCATGGGGGAAATGCTGGGTCGCTCAACATACGGCCCGCGCGGCTCGGACGCATCCGGTTCGATCAAAAATCAAACGGCAGGAAGGGCGAATCGTGCCTTGTGAGGGGGAATGATCAGGAAGGGCGTGGAGGGGAGGCTGCAACACAGGAGCGAAGCAACGGCCCTTCTAGACGCCCACATCCTGCTTCATGCATGCCTGCAGTCAGATCGCGATGCGCTGCGCACGCTTTGCCACGTGTCCCGGCCCCGCGCTGCGCTACACGGCAGCTGCGCGCTGCTTGCGCAGGTACGTGAGGTTGCGCGGCAGAAACGGCGTAGGCGATACGTCAAAGTCGCGATAGAAAGCCGTCGGGTCGCACACGTTGCCCGCCACCAGCATGTCGAGTTGGTCGATGGAAATGGGGACGAGGCCCAGCCGGCTCAGCAGCTGCACGAAGGGCCGTGCGAACCACATCGGCACAAACAGCTTGGGCTTGAGCGGCTGGCCGAGGGCCTGGGTGATGTAGTTTAGCACCGTCGTGTACGCCAGCGACTCGTGGCCGGCCGCGCAGTAGGTCCGCGCATGGACGGCATCGCGATCGAGCGCTTGCACGCATGCCGTGGCCACCGCGTCCACGTCGATGGGTTGGAGCTGGTACGTGCCGTCCCCGAATACCGGCAGGACCGGGAAGGGGCGCACGAGCGTCCGGGCAAGCCGCGATGCAAACTC
>JAAAPH010000414.1 GCA_009908415.1 Bacteroidota bacterium | reverse complement strand
GTAGCCGCTCTCCACAGTCGCCACGCGCGCACCTTCAACGACGACGGTCCGCTCCTCGACGGGGGCGTCGTGGACGGCCGGATCGATGAGGGTGCCGCAGTGCAGCAGCGTACGCTGGGCCTGCGCCGGCCCTGCCAGCACGCCCAGGAGGAGGAAAACGAAAGAAAGGGAACGGATGAAGCGCATGGGGAGAGCGTCGAGCGATAGATTACGCATGGTGAGCCTCCAGGGATAGCGTGATGGCGGCGCGGCCGTCGCCCCCGTCGCCGGGGTTGTCTCCGCCCCCGCCACCGTCGGTGCTAAAGAGGTCGCACCCCCCTAGGGTTAGCGCTACGACGAAGAGGAGGGCAACCAGCAAGGAAACGTGCGTGCGTCGCATGGCCACGTGGGAAGCGGTGAAGAGGGTTAATCGGTACCGGGCCGGTCCGGCTTGGGAGCACGAAGCCCCGCTTACAGCCGATCGCCCCCGCCGGGGGCCTGGCCGTTGCCGAAGACGTACATAATCTGGAGCGTCGAATCGGCGGGGATGGTGACGCTGTTCTGATCATAGCGTGGCTCGCCATCGAGCCAACCGCGCACGCGCAGTCGATAGTCGTCCTGCAGGTTGGGCACCCGCGCCAGGAAGCGTCGGTCCCGGCTGATGTCGTAGGTCTGCTCGAACGGCAGAGTGACCTGCATCGTGTCCGCGGACAGAACGGTGGAGACCTCCCACCCGCCGCCGGGCAACCGGGTCACCAGGAATCGCTGCGACGTGATGAGGTCCACCGCCTCAACCTCGCCCTCGATGCGGACGCGCATCGTCTCCGGACCCGAGGCCGTCACCCAGTCGCATCCCGCCGTGGCGAGAAGCACAAGGACCACAATCCACCCAACAGGTCGCGTCATGGCGATACGAGGCTGGCGTGCGGGAAGCCGTACGGGGCGCCGTCTACCGACGCCGTACCGTACGGCCTCTCACGCTGTTCAGGGTGCGCATCCTGCCTAGTTAACATTCGGGTTGGAACGCACCTCAGTGATGGCAATCGGCAGGAACGTACCGACCGGGTCCGCACTGCCCGTCCACTCGGCCGACGGGTCGTCGAAGCGGTAGTGGTCGGCGAGACGGCGGCCTTGCAGAAACATCTGCACCTGGCGCTCCTGAATGAGCAGGTCGAGCTCGTCCACCTGCCCGGTGAAGTCCGGCAGCCCGTCCAACGTCCGCACGGCGTTGATGTGCGAAGCGAAATCGCCAGCGCCCGCGTTGCCGGCCAGTGCGGCCTCGGCCAAGATCAGGTGGGTCTCGCGCGCCGACACCACGGTGATGTCCGCGAACTGCCCCTCGGACACGAAGCTGTTGATGTTGGTCACCAGGCGCGGATGCACTTCGCCGGTAATCGCATCCGCGAAGGTCACGGCGCTGTCATCGCTATCAGGATCGTACGTCCCATCATCAGCCGGGTCGATGTAGGTCGTTCCGAAGCCCATTTCGGCGCGTGAGTTGACCTGCAGCGCCATGCTAAGGTCGCCCACCACCAGGTCCGGCGCCGAGCCGCTGAGCTCCAGTTCGTAGATGAAGTCCTCGGGCATCGCGCTGAGCGCGGCTTGAGCGGCCGCGACGATATCGCTGCTCTCGACGAGGTTGGCCGACGGGTTGCTCGCCTCCACCGGGTTGACGGTGTTCCATACGGCCTTGGCGTGCAGCGTGCGGGCGCGCATGCCGAGCAGAGCGGCTTCCAACGTCGTGCCGCTATCCACGACGCTGAGGCCGCTGTCGATGAAGCCCAGCGCCGTGTCGTACAGCTGGCTCATGTCGGAGGGGCCAATCGGCGTGCCGACTTCAGACCGATCGGAGAAAACGAAGTTGTCGTACATGTCGGCGATGGCCGTATGGATAATGGCGCCGTACAGGTATGTGCGCGCCAAGGCCGTGGGGTTCTGCAGCGTGCCATCTGCCTGGAAGCCTTCCATCAGCGCGATGTACTCTTGCGTCACCCAGCGCGCTTCGGTCACGTACGGATAGGCCGCGTCGCTGAACTCGTTGGCGGGATCGGACAGGCGCCCGATGTCGAGCTGGAGCCATGCGTCGCGCGAGCCGATCCACGTCAGCTCGTCGGTGGCGGTGGCGTAGGAGGAGAGCACGGCGCCCAGAGCCCGGGCCACGGCCGCCTCGGCTCCGTTGGCCATCGCCGGCGTGGCGCTCGGGGTCTGCAGGTCCTCCTCGATCAGGCTGTTCGGGTTATCGACTTCCAGCACATCGCAGCCCGCCAGGGCGATCGTGAGTCCCAAGACGAGGGCCAGCGGGCCAATGAATGACGAGAATGTAGGTAGCAAACGATTCATACAGGTAGCAGGAGTTCAGGTGAGATGGCAGCGTGCACGCAGGGCGTGCGGCGGATCCTTGCCGCCGCACGCCGTCAGGCAATGACCGATGGGTTAGAAGCCCAACCGAAGGCTAAACGCAACCCGGCGTGGGATGGGGAAGCCGAAGGCCTCCACGCCATCGAGGAAGTTTTCGGCGAGCTGGTCGCCGCCGCCGCCACGACCGATGGCGTTCAGCTCCGGGTCGACGCCATCGTACTTGGTAAACAGCGCCAGGTTACGGCCGGATAGCGTAAGAGACAGACGACGTCCGCCAAAGCGCTCCACAAACTGGGTGGGCACGTTGTACGTGAGGCTCAGCTCACGCCAGCGCAGGTAGTCCGCCTTCTTGATGGTATTGAGCCCGCTAAACGGCGCAAGCGCCAGGTTTTCGTCGAGCCAATCCCGCAGGGCATTCAGCCGGACCTGCCCATCGTTCTGGGGGGTCCCCTCCGCGTCGACGCCGCCGGTCACGTAGTCCCGCTCCACCGGTGCCGAGGTCGGCAGGTTGCGCCCGATCGACGCGTTCGCCTGCCGGAATGCATCCGTCAGGTTGTTGATGTAGAAGTTGCCCGCCTTGTACTCGAACAGGGTGGACAGCTCGAAATTCTGCAAGAACCCGATGTCGACGCCGAAGGCGCCCTGCCAGTCCGGCGTGGGCTTGCCCAAGAAGAAGTCTGTGGCCGAGCCCGTCGGGCTCAGGACGTTGCCCTCGCCGTCCACGTTCTGCGCGATGAGGACCGTGGACGGATCACTAGGCAGGCCGTCTTCCAGCGCCTGCTCGGTGGTCAGGCCATCCAGATAGCCGAACAGGAACTCTTCGGTGTCCGGCTGCCCGTCGCCGTTCAGGTCCACGGGCAAGGTGCCTTCCGGCGTGTCGCGCAATTGCACGCCAAAGTGGGTGCCTGGCGCAAAGCCTTCGACGAGGTAGTTGCGATACCGCGGATAGCTACCGCCCACCTTGATCGGCGGCGCGCCGCCCAAGTCGGTGACTCGCTCCCACAGGTACGACGTATTGGCAAACACGTC
>JAAAPH010000361.1 GCA_009908415.1 Bacteroidota bacterium | reverse complement strand
TTGGGCACCGACCGCTTGAGCGCTTGCTCGATGCCGGCGCGCAGGGTCATCGTGCTCATCGGACAGGAGCCGCAGGCACCGAGCAGTTCCAGCTCCACCACGTAATCGTCGGTGATATTCAGGAGCCGTACCGAGCCGCCATCCGCCATGAGGTAGGGGCGGATCTTGTCGAGGGCTTCCTCGATCTGCTGGTGCAGTTCAGGATCGGCGTTGGGGTCGGGCATGTCGGTCGGTGAGTTCCCGTTTTTTACGTCGTCGGGCATGAGCAACGGCTTGATTCAGCGACGAATGGATGGATCGTACAACCCCTAACGAGCGAGCCGGCAAAAAGATCACGATCAGCGATAAAGAATCTCGACCTTCTGGGTCGGGTCCTGCTCGGCGTTACGGAGAGCCACCTGCTCCACCGTGCGTTCGGCAATCTGATGGAACGCCTGCGCCGATCGGCTCTCCGGCTCGGACAGGACGACGGGATGGCCTTCGTCGCTCCGCTCACGGACGACCTGCTCGATGGGGACTTCGCCGAGGAAGGGGACGTCCAGCTTGCGCGCCAGCTTCTGCGCGCCGCCACGGCCGAACAGGTAGTACTTGCGGTCCGGCATATCGGGGGGCGAAAAGTAGGCCATGTTCTCTACGATGCCAAGGACGGGCACATCCACGTTGTCGAACATCGCCGAGCCTTTGCGCGCGTCGGCCAGGGCAATGTCTTGCGGCGTGGAGACGAGAACGGCCCCGGTCAGTGGGATTGTCTGTACGATGGTGAGTTGGATGTCCCCTGTGCCGGGGGGCAGGTCGAGCACCATGTAGTCGATGTCGCCCCAGTGCACGTCGCCCAAAAACTGGCGCACCGCCTTGGTCACCATCGGCCCGCGCCACACGACGGCCTTCTCGGGATCGACCATGAAGCCCATCGACAGGAGCTTGATACCGTGCTTTTCGAGCGGCTCGATCTTACGCTCGTCGTTCACGCGCGGCTTCTGGCCTTCCATTCCCATCATCTTGGGCACGGACGGGCCGTAGATGTCGGTGTCGACGAGCGCCACGTTATAGTCCTGCTCGGCGAGCGCCACTGCCAGGTTCACGGCGACGGTGCTCTTGCCCACCCCGCCCTTCCCGGACGCGACGGCGATCGTATTCTGGACGCCACCCTCCGTTTGCTTCGTCTCGCCGCCCTCGATGATGTCCTCGTCGAGCGCAATCATTTCGCTGTCCACCGTGACGTCGACCTCCAGCTGGCGGTCGATGCGCTCGTGCAGGACGCGGCGGCACGCCTCGGCCACCTGATTGGCGAACGGCGTGTCCGGCTCTTTCACGACGACAGTAAATGCCACACGGTCGCCATCCACGTTCAGATCGCGGACCATGTCCAGCCGGATGATATCTTTGTCACGATCCGGGTCGATGACGTTAGAGAGGGCATTGAGGACCGCTTCGCGTGAGGTCGCCATGAGCTTTGCGCAATCCGTTGGAGCGAGGCTGAGTGCTGGAATGATGCCACCGGATGCCCGTCAGGTTGTTCCTCCCCGGGGGCCCCTTCGCGGCGGATTCAAGGGCCGTCGTCGGCTCGATGCAGCCAGCGCAAGATGAGGCCATGCCGCAGCTGGTGGGCGCTCACGCGGAGGGCCTCAAACCCGGCGCTGCGCATAAACCGGTCGAGAATGAGCACGCCCATCGGGAAGACGTCGGCGCGGCCGTGCATGGCCTCGGGGTGCAACGCCTGAACAGCACCGACCGAGCGGCGGAGGAGGTCGCCCCGCCAGTGGCGGACGGCGTCGGCCGCAAGGACGCGCGCTGCCGTGTCGAGCGCGTCGAGCGTGGAGGATGGCCCCGCCTGGACGCGCGCCAGTGCTTCCGTCGTGCCGGACGTACCCACGAGTGTGGCATCGGCTGCCCGGGGCCCGTCGATGGCGTCGAGTGCAGCATCGATGCAGTCGATAGCACGGCGCACGGCCTCGTCGGAGGGCGGGTGGCCATCGACGAAACGTTCGGTGAGCCGCACGGAGCCAATGTCCAGGCTGTGGCGGTGCGAGACGGCATCGGGCCCGGGTGCGTTGCCCTGCCCCATGATGATCTCGGTCGAGCCCCCACCAATGTCGATCACGACGGTGCGCCCGGTGGCGTCAGGCTGTCCATCGCGGGCGGCAGCAAAGGTCCAGATGGCTTCTTCGTCGCCGGAGAGCACCTCGAACGATAGCCCGGTCGCCTGGCGCACGGCGTCGGCCACCGCCTGCCGGTTGGTTGCATCCCGCGAGGCGCTCGTAGCGCCCACGACGATCGTCTCGGCGCCGTGCCGCTCCGCCATCGCCTGCTGCGCCCGGAGCGCGCCGAGCAGACGCTCCAGGGCTGGCGCACCGATCCGCCCGCTCGCGTCCACACCCTCGCCGAGTCGCACGAACCGCTCGTCCGTGCCGATGCGGCGCGTGAGCCGTCCTCCCTCCACCTCAGCCACGAGAAGCTGAGCGGTGTTCGTCCCTACGTCAATCGCCGCGATGCGCATGGTGTGGTTTTCGGGTTGCAGGTTTACGGGTTACCGGTTGGCGATTTGCGCTGGCGCGCTGCGCCCTCCCCCCTACCTCTTCCCCCTTTCCACTACAACTGCCCACCAGTCGTTCTCGCGGGCCTCGCGGTCGATGGCGAAGCCGTGCTCGGCGATGGCCGATCGCATGGGCGGCTCGTCGTCCTCGGTGAGCCCCGCGAGGGCAACACGACCGCCCTCGGCTAGTCGCTCGGCAAAGGCGGGTAGCAGACTGATGAGCGGGTCGCGCTCGATATTCGCCAGAATCAGGTCGAAGCTAGTTTCCGGCACAACCTCGTCAATGGTCCCTTGGCGCACCGCGATCCGGTCGGCGGCGTCGTTGAGGGCGATGTTCTCGCGGGCGTTCTCTTCGGCCCACTCGCTAATGTCAAACGCGACTACCGCTCCGGCCCCGAGCCGCACGGCCGCGATCGACAGAATGCCGGTGCCCGTGCCGGCGTCCAGCACACACTCGCCGCCGCGGATGAGGTCGGGCAGAAAGCGCAGCATGAGACGCGTGCTCTCGTGATACCCCGTGCCGAAGCTCATCTTGGGATCGATCTCCAGGATATGCTTGCCGCTGGCATCCTCGGGCACGGCGGCCCACGTGGGCTTGACGACAAACGGCCCCACGGTCAGCGGCTCGATGGACTGCTCCCAGCGCGCGTTCCAGTTCTGCTCGGGAATCCGCTGCTCGGCCACGGTATCCTTCACACCCTGCCGCTGCAGCCACGACTTCACGTACTGCGATTTGCCCGCGCTCCAGTCGTCCGCCCCGATGTATGCCTTGAGCACGCCCTCATCCTCCTGAAAGCCGGTGAAGCCATACTCTTCAAGCCGCGCGATCAATGTCG
>JAAAPH010000031.1 GCA_009908415.1 Bacteroidota bacterium | reverse complement strand
GACAGACACGTACGCGCCGATGGGCGGCGGCTCGAAGCGGTCGAGGTCGTCCCAGCCCGCCCGGGCCGTGGGCGCCACAGCGGCCGTGTTGTACGTGTCTCGGGCCTGCTGCACGCGCGCAGCGATGTCGATCTGCCAGTCGAACGGCGCCGTATCGCGCTTCGGGCCGGCGCTGCTGCCCGATATGGGTTGGGCCGGTTGCAGTTCGAGGGTGCCGGTCCCGCCATCGGAGAGGCGGACGAGGTAGCCCCGGAGCGGTTCGAGCGATCCGGGGCGCTCTACCGGCACGAAGTCGCCCGTGAACGAGAGCACATCGTTCAGGCTGGCCGAGCTGTTCGTGACCGTCACGCGGTTCAGCGGCAGGTTAAAGGCGTACGGCACGCCGATCAGGTTCCAGCCGCTCTGCAGCGGAATGGTGAACGGCTCGTCGGTCGGCACCGACACGCCCGCGCCGCTCGTGATCGTGGCGTTCGTGCGCGTGATGAGCCAGAAGGCATCGCCCGGCGCGGCCTCGCGGCTCAGGTCCGTGATCGCCTCATAGCCGCCGCTGCTCGCAAAGAGGCCGTTGGGGCTGATCCCGAAGAGGCGCCACTGCTGCGGGTCCAGCGCGCCGAGGTCATCTTCCAGCAGGTCCGAGAGGCGGGTGGCGTCGAGGGCGAGCGGAAACGAGATCATGCGATAGGCCGACTGCGCCGAGCCGCCGCCCTGCGACACCGAGAACCCGTCCGTTTCCACGGGGACCGCGTGGAAGCCCGCCGCCGGCGTGCGGCCCGCGACGCCCGCCGTGTCGGTAGCCGTGACGAACACCTCCAGCCCCCGCGCCGACACCGCGCTGGCCGGGATCGTGGCCGTGTAGCTGGATCCGCTCCCTGCGAGCGACTGCGTGGTGAATGCCGACGCGCCGCCCGCCCGCACGTGCAGCGTCGCCTGGTCCACCGCCAGGTCGTCCGTGATGGACGCGCGCAGATCAACCGCGCCCTCCGGGACCGACGCGGGCAGAGTGACGTCCGGGTCGTCGATGGTGATCGCGGGCGGGATCGAGGGCGTGGCGATCGCAATGTCCGAGAAGTTAGACTCCTCTGCCGCGTCGGTGCCTTCCCGGATCGACGCGGTGAGGCGGTAGAAGTACGTCGTCCCGTTGGTGCGGCCGGTGTCCTCGAACGACGTCGCCGTGCCGTCCGAGATGGTAACGGGCTGGGCCGTTGCGTCTCCAGGGTTGACGTCTGGGATCCACGCCGTGCTGCGGTACAGCGTGTAGCGCTCGATCGTCTCATCCGTGTCCAGGCTCGGCGCCGTCCACGTCAGGGTGACCGCGCCGCTGGCGGGGACCGCGCTGAGCCCCGTCGGCGGCGACTGCGCGGCGCCTAGGTGGGGCCACAGTAGGGCCAGCAGGGCGGCGGCCGCCATCCAGGTCCGGGGAGATGTAGAGCGAAGCATTGTCATCGATCCGTGCAGGTGGGGGTCAGTTGGGCGGGGTGGGCGGGGCGGGGAGGTTGCCCGTGCTGCCGCCATCCTCGCCCCCGCCGACGAGCACGATGGTGAGCACGCCGGCGGCCACAGCTCCGGCGCCGCCGAGCACCCAGCGGAGCCAGCGGCGACCGTCATCGTCGTCGGCCGGTGTGCGGGCTGCCTTCACCTCGCGCACGAGGGCCACGTAGTCGGGGCGGTCGGTTTCAGGGTCGGGGGCGTAGTTGGGATCCACCGTCAGGAGCTGTTCGATAGCCGCGCGGGCCTGAGCGCGTTCATCTTGCGCGATGTATGCAAAGCTCAGCAGGCGGTAGAAGCGGACCTGCGCGTCGGGGTTCAGGTCGGCCTCCTCCAGGCAGGTGCGGAGCAGCCGGATCGCGCGGTCGAAGTCGGCATCAAAATAGGCTGTCTCCGCCTGGGTGTATTCTGGCGCGCACTGCGACGCGTCCTGGGCGCGGGCCGGCAAGAAGGACAGCGCGAGAAGCAATCCGGCGAGAAGAGCCGTGCGGTGGAGGGGGGGCATGGGCGCGGCGGGCGGTGAAGAGAGCGGCCCCCACACACTACGAAAGGGCGAGCACGATGTCACGTAGGTCCGGGCCGGCTACGACCGCGGCGTGAGTTCAAAAACGAGCGGGTCCTCCAGCGTCTCGTCCACGGTGATCGTGCGCTCGGCGGGCGCGAAGCCCTCTTTGCGGACCGTCACTGTGTGGTCGCCGACGCGGAGGGTCAGTTGGAGCGGGAGGTACCCGCGCGACGTGCCGTCGACGAGCACCTCGGCGTTCGGTACGCGTTCGCCGCTGGCCGTCTGGGCCGTGACGCCCACGGCGATCGTGCGGGTGAAGTCGATCACGCGGCGGTAGTCCGCGCCGGGGGCCAGCGTGACGGTGCGCGTCCACGTGAGGTTGCGGTAGGTGGCCTGGAGGCGGTACGTGCCGGGGGCGAGTGAGTCCGTCAGCGCCACGTCGGAGTCGTTCAGGCGCGTCGTGCCGTCGATGGCGATGCTGCCGTACGGCACGGCCCGCACGCGAATCGACGCCGGGACGGGCGCCAGTGCGGGCGCGAGGCGCAGCGTGTCGCCCGCCGCCACCGACGCCGTGGTGCGGACGGGGCGATGCGCGTCGGCCTCTACCTGCACGGTGTAGGTTCCCTTGTCGAGGGCGGGCAGCGTGAGGGGCGTCGTCCCGCGCGCCGTCCCGTCCACGCGCACCGTCGCGCCGGAGGGAGACGACGTGACGACCAGCGTGCCCGTCGTGGACGGCGGGGCCGGCTCAGTCGATTCAGAGACAGCGCTTGGCGAAGGCTCCGGATCCGATGCGGTGTCGCTCGGGGGCGGGCGCGGCGAGGTCGCCACCGGTTCGTCGTCGACCGGGGGGGCGTCATCGGCAGCAGGCTCCGCGTTGGTGGACGGCGAGGATGCGTCGCGGGCCGGGCGCCTTGGCGTCAGCGTGACGGCCAGCGTCTGGGCGCTGTCGGCCGCGGCGAGGGTCGTGTCGAACGGCTGGTGGTCGGCCAGGACGAGCCGGAGGGCGGCTGCGGCAGCCGGGCGGGTCGTGTCGAGCGGTGTCGTGCCCAGCGAGTCGCCATCCACGTAGACGGCCGCTCCGTCGGGCGTCGTCGTGATGGAGAGCGGGCGGCGGGCGGAAGGCGGGTCGGCCGGCCGATCCGCACGCGTCGCCTGCTCCGAGGACGGCATGGGCGGCTGGAGGAGCCACTGGATCGTCACGTATGCGCCGCCGAGCAGCAGCACGCCCGCGAGGGCGAAAGCCGCGATCAACCCGCCGTTCCATCCGGACGAATCGGCTTCCTCGGTCGGCGACCACGAGCGCGGGGCGGCCGGCGCGGTGAGTTGTGCGTCCACGGGTTGCAGCGCCTCCAGCGCGGCGTGGGCATCCGGAAACCGGT
>JAAAPH010000027.1 GCA_009908415.1 Bacteroidota bacterium | reverse complement strand
CGCCGGCCAGCAAGTGGACCGATGTTATCACAGCATCGTGCCGCCCGTCTACCAATCTGCCATCTTCCGCTTCGACGACGTCGACCTGCCGCCGGAGTTCGACTACACCCGCAGCGGCAACCCCACCCGCGATGCACTCGAATCCACGCTCGCCGACCTGGAGGGGGGCGCCGGCGCGGTCGCGCTCTCGACCGGCATGGCGGCCATCACCACCGTCCTCTCGCTGCTCGACGGCGACGCCCACCTGATCTGCTCGCACGACTGCTACGGCGGCACCGAGCGGCTCCTCTGCCGCCTCGAAGCGCAGGGCAAGCTTGACGTCTCGTTCGTCGACCTCTCATCGCCCGCTGCGCTCGACGCAGCGATCCGCCCGAACACCCGTGCCCTCTGGGTCGAGACGCCGTCGAACCCGCTCCTCCGCATCACCGACCTGTCCGCCGTAGCCGAGGTCGCGGATGCGCACGATCTGCTGTTCGTGGTGGACAACACGTTCCTCTCCCCGCTCCTGCAGCAGCCCTTCGAGCACGGCGCCGACCTCGTCGTGTACTCGACGACCAAGTACATCAACGGGCATTCCGACGTCGTGGGGGGCGCCATCATCTCGAAGACGGACGACCTGGCCGAGAAGATGCAGCTCGCGGCGAACACGCTGGGCACCACGGCCGCGCCATTCGACTCGTGGCTCGTGCTGCGCGGCCTGAAGACGCTCCCGCTCCGCCTGCGCCAGCATGAAGCGAATGCCCACGCCGTCGTGCATGCGCTGGAGGCCCACTCGCAGGTCGATCGCGTCTTCTACCCCGGCCTGCCCGACCATCCGGGCCACACCATCGCCGCTCGCCAGCAGCGCGGATTTGGCGGCATGGTATCGTTTGCGCTCCACGGCGACGTATCGGCCGTCAAGCAGGTCCTGCGCAGCACGGAGGTGTTCACGCTGGCGGAGAGCCTCGGCGGCGTCGAGTCGCTCATCGAGCATCCCGCTACGATGAGCCATGCCTCGATGCGCCCCGCACAACGCGCAGCCGCCGGCATCACGGAGAACGTAATCCGCCTCTCCGTCGGCGTCGAGCGGACGGAGGACCTGGTCGCCGACCTCGAACAGGCCCTCGACACCGTGCCCACCGAAGCACCTGCCGCCGTCCCGGCTTGATCGTGTCCACTCCCTCTCTTCCCCACCCTATCATGCCCCGCTTGTTCGTTTTTCTGCTGAGCGCCTGGCTCTTCATCGGCTGCGCGGCCGAAGACGACCCGCTCCCGACTGGTGACTGGCGCGCGACGCTCACGGTGCCGGGCGGCGAGCTGCCTTTCGGACTCGCCATCGATCGCGACGGGGACGGCTACACAGCCCAGTTCATCAACGGGCAGGAGCGCGTACCCGTGCGCACCGTGCAAGTCACCGCCGACTCGCTCACGCTCAGACTGCCGGCTTTCAACGCCCAGATCACGGCGGCCCACGCGGGCTCGACGATGCAGGGCACGCTCGGCATTGTGAAGAGCGGTGGGTCGACCCAACGCCTGCCGTTCCGCGCGACCCATGGCGACGACTATCGCTTCGTCTCGCAGGAGACTTCTCCCACGGCTAATGTGAGCGGGCGGTGGGACGTCACGTTCATCGGCGAAGACGGCTCCACGTCCGACGCCGTGGGCGAGTTCGAGCAGGACGGCGCGCACCTCACCGGCACGTTTCTCACGCCGACGGGCGACCACCGCTTCCTCGAAGGCACCGTCCGCGGCGACTCGCTCTTCCTCTCCTGCTTCGACGGCGCACACGCCTTCCTCTACAAAGCCGCCATCCAACCCGACGGCACGATTGAGGGCGACTTCTGGTCGGGGAGCCACCACCACAGCGACTGGACGGCGGAGCGCGACCCGGAGGCGTCCCTCCCGGATCCGTACCAGCTCACGTACTTGAAGGACGGCTACGACGCGTTCGACTTCACCTTCCCGAACCTCGACAGCACACTCGTCAGCCTTTCCGATCCGCGCTTCGACGGCAAAGTGGTCCTCGTGACGCTGGCCGGCAGCTGGTGCCCAAACTGCCACGACGAGGCCCGCTTCCTGCGCGACATCTATCCGAGGTACCACCCGCAGGGGCTGGAGGTCATCACGCTCATGTATGAGCGGTACGACGCCTTCGACCTAGCCGTGGAACAGGTGCGCGCCTACCGCGAGAAGTTCGACATTCCGTACCCCACGCTGATCGCCGGCACGTCGGACAAAGACGACGCGGCTGCCACGCTGCCCATGCTGAACCACCTGCTCGCCTATCCGACGGCCCTCTTCGTTGACCGCCGCGGGAAGGTGCGCTACATCCACACCGGGTTCTACGGCCCCGGCACCGGATCGCATCACGAAGCGCTGAAGCAGACGTTCATCGACCGGATTGAGGGGCTCCTCGCCGAGTCTGCACCAAGCGAGAGCGCGACGGCCGCGCGCTGAGTCGGATCGGCACGCGGACGGCTTGCAATCCATTCAGGCTCCTTCGTACACTCCGGTGTCTTCCGGCTCAGCCGGTGCCTCCGCCTGCGCGCTCACCAATCCTCCGACCCTCCATGAAACAGGGACGACGCACCTTTCTTCGCAACGCCGCTTGGGCTGGCATGGTATCCGTGCCCCTCTCCGCGGCGCCACTTGAGACGGTCCGCCGTGCCATCGGCACGCTGCGGCAGCGGACCGGGAATCCCATCGGAGTATCGACCTACTCCTTCTGGCAGTTCAACGGGCCGAAGGAGGAGACGCCCATCGAGGACTGCATCGACCGGGCCCACGCGATGGGCTTCGACGGCGTCGAGATTCTGCACATCCAGATGACCGCGGAGTCGAACGCATACCTGCAGCGCCTCAAGCGGCAGGCCTTCTCGCTGGGGCTGGATCTGATGGGCTTCTCGACGCATCAGGATTTCCTCGACCCCGACCCGGAGGAGCGCCGCCGCAACATCGAAGACACGAAGCACCAGATCGAGCTGGCCGCGCGGCTCGGCATCCCGACGATGCGCATCAACACCGGGCGCTGGGGAACGTCCGAATCGTTCGACGCGCTGATGGCCAACCGGGGCATCGAGCCGCCCATCGAGGGCTACACGGACGAAGACGGATTCAAGTGGGTGATCGACGCCATCGCCCAGTGCATCCCGACGGCGGCCGAGCACGGCGTCGTGCTGGGGCTGGAAAACCACTGGGGACTGGGGCGCACGCCGGAGGGCGTGGCTCGGATCGTCGACGCCATCGACTCGCCGTGGCTGCAGGTCACCCTGGACACCGGCAACTTTCTCGAAGACCCGTACGACGACCTGGCGATGCTGGCCGACCGGGCCATCCTGGTCCAAGCGAAAACGTACGACGGCGGCGGCAAGTGGTACACGCTCGACCTGGATTAC
>JAAAPH010000365.1 GCA_009908415.1 Bacteroidota bacterium | reverse complement strand
CGCAACGGGCATCTTCACCGACTCGATCCGGAAGATGGACGACCCCGACGTGCACGACACACTGCGGCCCAGCCAGGGCACGCACATCGTGCTCGACCGCTCCTTCCTCCCCGGCGACGCCGCCATCATGATTCCGAAGACGGATGACGGGCGCGTGCTGTTTGCCATCCCGTGGAACGACCGCATCGTCGTGGGCACGACGGACGAGGAGGTGCCAGGCCCAGAGCTTGAGCCCACCCCGATGCCGCAGGAGCTCGAATTTTTGGTCGAGCACGCCGGTCGCTACCTCGTCAAGGACCCGACGTACGACGACGTGCTGAGCGCCTTTGCGGGCATCCGCCCCCTGGTCACCGACCCCACGAATCCGTCAGCGGGCGATACCTCGGAGATCTCCCGCGAGCACGTGCTTCACATCTCGAAGAACGGGCTGGTTACCATTTCGGGCGGGAAATGGACGACGTACCGGAAGATGGCGGAAGACACAATCGATCAGGCTGCCGTTTTGGCCGATGTGGAGCCGCGGCCGTCCGTGACGGAGCATCTGCACATTCACGGCTGGCACGAACACGCTGAGCAGTTCGACGATCTTGCGCAATACGGCTCGGACGCGACAGCCATCCGCGGCCTCATGCGCGACCGCCCCGACCTCGGCGAGCGGCTCGACGAGCGGCTTCCGCTCCGCGCGGCGCAGGTGGTGTGGGGTGCCCGCCACGAGATGGCTCGCACCGTGGAGGACATCCTCGCCCGCCGCTCGCGCTCCATCCTGCTCAACGCGCAGGCTAGCATCGACATTGCACCCACCGTGGCCCGGCTCATGGCCGATGAGTTGGAGCACGACGACGCCTGGCAAACCGAGCAGGTGGAGGCCTTCACACGGCTCGCCGAAGGGTACCTGGCGAGCACCTACGCCCCCTCCGTCTGACCGCACGTGCTGGCCTAGCAGGCCGTCCCGCCTCGCTGCTTTCCGGTGAAGCCCGCTGCGCCGAAGATCCACCTGGAGGACATAGCACGTCTCCAGATCGCTTCTACGCCCCCACTTACTCGCTTAAATGATGGAAGCCCTTCTCGAAATCAACTGGCTGTACCTGGTCCTTACCGCCTTTGCCGGTGGCGCTTTTGGTGCCGCTATCGGGGCACTTCCCGCGTTTGTTTTTACCGGCCTCATGGTCATTGCAGGCGAGGCCGGAGGGCTCTCCGGCGTGACCGACCAGGTGGCCTTCGGCTCCTTTTTCGGCCCGCACATTGCGTTCGGTGGAGGGGTGGCCGCGTCGGCCTACGCCGCCAAGAAAGGGTACATGGACAGCGGATTCGATTTTCACGAGTCGAAGAACATCGGATATGCCCTCGGGCCGAAGGTGGACGTGATGGCCGTCGGTGGCCTCTTCGGCATCGTGGGGGCCATCATCACGACGCTCTCATCCAGCTTTGCGCTTCCCTGGGACCCCATCGCGATCGCCGTCGTGCTGTCCGCCCTGTTGCATCGGGTGGTCCTCGGCTACAGCATCCTGGGGCCCGCTGAAGGGGGGCGGCTGGACATGAGCCCCTTCACCGAAGAGCAAAAGCGCACCCACGACGCCGGGGTCGTCTCGGACATGGTCAAGGATGCGACCGACCGCCTCGTCGTGGAGCCGTGGCTTCCCCACCAGTACCAGTGGGGGCAAGTCGCCGGCATCGGATTCGTCGGCGGCCTGCTGGGCGCGTTTGCCGCCGTGGAAACGGGAAGCGCCTTTCTGGCCTTCGGGATCAGCGCCGCGAGCCTTCTCTTCTTGAACCTCGGCGTGGTGCGCTTTCCCGTCACCCACCACATCACCCTCCCGGCGAGCACGATAGCCCTCGCGGTCATTGCCAGTGGGGAGGGCGTGCAGGAAGCCGTCCTGACAGGCGGCTCCGACGTGACCGCCATCCTCATCGGAGGGCTCCTCGGTCTCATCTGTGCCCTGTTCGGCGAGTGGTTCCAGCGCATCTTCTACGCGCACGGCGATACGCACGTCGACCCGCCCGCCGCTGCGATCACGGTTGGCACCTTCCTTATCGCGGTGCTGTATGGTATCGGCCTACTCGGCACGACCGTCTGGATTCCATGGCCCTAGTTCCCCCGTGCGGGCTATGGCGCGCGCCGTGCGCACCGGTCACTCCGTCCGGGCCGTCTGGCACCGCATCGGCCCCTCCATCGGTGGTGACTCGCTAGTCCGACACCGATGCAACTCGTTCGTCGTCGCCATGTAGGAAGGCCTCGGCGCGCTGTACCATGTCGGGGCTGCCGATGAAAAGCGGCGTGCGCTGATGGAGTTTATGGGGCACCTTCTCCATGACCCGCTGCTGGCCGTCCGTGGCGCGGCCGCCGGCCTGCTCCACGATAAAAGCCATCGGGTTTGCTTCGTACATGAGCCGCAGCTTGCCCTCGGGGCTCGACTTGGTGGCCGGATACATATAGATCCCGCCTTTTAGGAGATTCCGATGGAAGTCGGACACGAACGAGCCAATGTACCGCGTCTTGACGGGCCGGTTTGTCTCGGGATCGTACTCCTGGAGCCAGTCCAGATAGGCGCGTAGCCCCTCATCGAAAGCGTGATAGTAGCCGCTGTTGACGGAAAAAATACCGCCACGATTCGGCGTTTGGATCTGGGGGTGCGACAGCAGGAACTCGCCGATCGATGGGTCGAGCGTGAAGCCGTCGACGCCGCTGCCCGTGGTGTACACCAGCATGGTCGACGAGCCGTAGACGACGTAGCCGGCCGCCACCTGCTGCGTCCCGGGTTGGAGCGCCGCATCCGGCTCCGGCTTTTCTTTATCGTATCCGTCGGGCAAGCGGTAGATGCTAAAGATCGTCCCGACCGACACGTTGACGTCGATGTTGGATGACCCATCGAGGGGGTCGAGCAGAACGATATACTTGCCATCGCCGGCACTGCTCGTGCTCAGCGGAATGGCCTCGGCGTGCTCCTCCGAGCCGATCAAGCAGCACTCGCCGCCGCGTCGCAACGCCAGCACAAACTCGCGATGGGCCAGCGCATCCATCTTCTTCTGCACCTCGCCCTGCACGTTCGTCTCCCCGGTATCGCCGTAAATGTCGATGAGCCCGGCCCGCCGCATGTCGCGGTTAACAATCTTTGCGGCCAAGCTGATATCGCGCAGGAGCCGCGAGAACGCGCCCGTGGAGTGCGGGAAGCGGTCTTCCTGCTCGATGATGAACTGCTCCAGCGTCTTAAAATCGCCGAGGTCGACGTCGAGCAGCCCTTTGGATTCAGCCGAAGACTCCATCGCGTATCGTCCTGTCCAGACTTGTGATGGGTGACGTGCCCGTAAGGTACGAAACGCATCCCTTGGTTCCAACCCGCTGCCCGTCAGGTTACGAGGCACCCAAACCCAAAAGC
>JAAAPH010000134.1 GCA_009908415.1 Bacteroidota bacterium | reverse complement strand
GTCGTCATCGTCGTCGAGCGCATCGACGTCGAACTCGACCTCCTCCCACAGCCCCACGGGCAGGGTCGACTCCACCACCACCGCGGGCCGTTCGCTGCCGAGCGGAAGGTTCACCAGGAGCGGGCCCTCTTCAACCTCCTCACAATCGTCATCGTCGTCCGTACGGCAGGCGGCGTCCGCGTCGGCGCGCTTAAACGTGATCTCCCGGAGCACCACCTCCACCGTTGCAATCGTGATCGCGTTGTTCTGACCATCGGTATACGTGCGGCTGGCGTCGGCTTTGCTCGCGCCGGTCGCTGCCGCACCGGACGGAGCTGTGAAGGAGAGGGTGACGGGGGTGCCGGCCGGGTCGTCAGCCGGAGGCGATGTAAGCGCCCCGTCGTCGCATGCGCTCCATATCAGCGAGAACGCGATGAGTGCGATGACCATTGATCGGGGAAAGGGCTGGGCGTTGCGGGTCGAGGTTCGCATGGGAATTTGCGGTTGGGTTGGGAAATGTGACTTGCAGGTCGGAGTGCGTCGCTCCGTGCGAAAACCGTCCAGCCGGGATGCATCCGGTTCAGGAAGCTCCCGGCTGGTCGCTCAGGATGACAGACCGTCAGTCGTCATCGTCGTCATCCTCATCATCATCGTCGTCGCCATCGCGGTCGTCGTCTTCGAAGCCCTCGATCGAGTTTTCGATGTTCTCCTCGATCAGGTCCTCATAGCGTCCGTCCTCGTTGCCTTCGGCCGGGTTGACCAGCGTGCCGGTTGACATCCGGAACCAGCGATCGACGTCCACCTCGAAAGTCACGTTCTTGGCCTCCTCGGCCGTGACCTCGATGGGCGATGCAAACTCAATCTCTTGCTCCTCGTTTAAGTCGCTGACGTACGTGAACGCCTGCGCGTCGCCCCCGGCTGGCGTCCACGTGCCCGTCACGCGGATGCTGACGCCTTCGGGAAAGCCCGTCTCGTCGAGAAACGCCGCGTCGTCATCGTCGTCGCGTTCGAGCTTGTGCACGTCAAACTCGACTTCTTTCCAGAGGCCTTCCGGCAGCATCGCTTCCAAAGCTACGGTGGGCTGGTTACTATCCAGCGGAAGGTCGACCAAGACGGGTCCCTGTTCGACCTCCTCACAGCCATCGTCATCCGAGCCGTCGCCATCGTCGTCGCCGTTAAGGCACGCTTCGTCGGCATCGGCCCGCTCGAACTCGATCTCACGAAGGATGATTTCCACGGACTCGATCGTGAGGGCGTTGCCGGCATCATCGCTATAGGTGCGGCTTTTCGCTGCCTTGCTGGAGAGCGTCCCCGAGCCCCCCGCCGGGGTCGCCATGAAGGAGAGGGTGACGGGGGCGCTCGGCGTGTCGTCAGGAGAAAAGCCGGTGCTGTCGCAGCCGGTCCAGATCAGCGCCAAGGCAGCGACGAGCAGAGCCGTCGCCCGAGGGCGTATGGTGGCTTTCGCGTAGGTCATGGTTCGCATAAGTGCATCAATGAGTCGATGAAAAAGTGCATCTAAGCTTGGCATCTCAACCATGTGTCATGGCTGCATCTATTACTTGACAACCTGCGTGCCAAGCTTTTATTACTACGTCTAAGTTATTTTAAAACAAACACTTATGTTAAATAAAAGCAGTTCGCCTTTCATCCAACTATTGGTGCGTGAAACACTTGCATGTCTCAGGCGCGTCTCAACAGTGTCTCACCTGAAACACGACCCGCTCCGGATGCGCCGTCCCCGGCGCGGTTCGGCGGACATCATGCGACGGATTGATTTTTGATTTCTTCGTCGTCCCTTCGCGCTCCCTTGTGCTCATTGCCGCCCTCGATGACGCTTCGCCGCACCTTTTACGTTGGCCTCGGAGTCGTCGCGCTGGCCGTGGTCTTCGTCGGATTCACCGCGTATGCCACGCATCAGCAGGTCCAAGCCGCCCTTGCCACGGGCCTCGACGTGGAGACGCTGTTTCGCCGAGCCAACATCATCATTATGGTAGGCGCCGCACTCGGTCTGGGCGTTGTCATCGGGTTCGGTGTGTACGTTCAACGTGCCGTCCTGCAGCCGCTCCACGCCCTCATCGACGGCGTCGAGTCCCTCGATACCGCCAGGCTGGACCAGCGGATCGACCTGGACCGCTCTGACGAGCTGGGCCTCCTGGCCCGCGCGATCGACCGCATGACGACGTCGATCAGCCGCCGGACGGTTTCCCGAACGTACCTGAACAACATCCTCGACTCGATGGCTGAGATGCTGTTCGTCGTGGACGGGGACGGGATCATTCGGCGCACGAACCGCGCGGCGCGGGATCAGCTGGGCTACGGCGCGGACGACCTGCGCGACACGCCCATCGACCGCCTGCTGGCAGACGGTCCGCTCTTCACGGCGGACGAGCGCGCGACGTTTCAGCGGCAGGGATTCATCGACCACGCCGAGCGCACCCTGTGCCCCCAAAACGGCCCGGACGTGCCGGTCCTCTTCTCGCGCGCCCAGGTGACCCGTTCGGACCGTGCGTCGGACGACATCGTGTGCGTCGCCCAGGACATTACCGATCGCAAGCAGGCGGAAGAGCGCCTCAAGGCGTCGCTCCGCGAGAAGGAGGTGCTCCTCCGTGAGATTCACCACCGCGTGAAGAACAACCTGCAGATCATCTCCAGCTTGCTCCACCTGCAGTCGAAACAGATCGAGCACGCGGCCGCCCGGACCCTGTTCGCCGAAAGCCAGTCGCGCATCCGCTCGATGGCACTCATCCACGAGCGCCTGTACCAGTCCGACGACCTTGCGCAGGTCGATTTTGCAGCGTACCTCGACGGCCTCACCGAGCATCTCTTTCGCTCGTACAACGTGCGCCGCGATACGATCGCCTGCGAGCTCCAGGCCGATGGCGGATCGCTCAGCGTGGACCGGGCCATCCCCTGCGGCCTCATCGTGAACGAACTGGTGGCGAACGCGCTGAAGCACGCCTTCCCGGACGGCCGGTCCGGAACGATTCGCGTGCGCTACGCGGAGGAGGACGACACAGCGCACCTTATCGTCGCCGACGACGGCGTGGGGACGCCGGAGGACGTGGAGGCCGACGCATCCGATTCGCTGGGGCTCCGTCTCGTACGCGGCCTCGTCCAGCAGCTCGACGGATCCCTTGCCATCGCCCGCGACAGTGGCCTCCGCTTCACGATCACCTTTCCCCTCACACACCCCACCCCCTCCGATGCCGCATGACCCCTCCGCCCGCATCCTCGTCGTCGAAGACGAGGTCATCGTGGCGATGGAGATCGAGGACCGCCTGCGCAACCTGGGCTACGAGGTGCTCGACGCGGTGACCACCGGCGAAGCCGCCCTCGACCGCGCCGACGCGCTACAGCCCGACCTCGTACTGATGGATATCATGCTGGATGGCGCCCTCGACGGCATCGAGACGGCGGAGCGGCTGCACGAGACGATGCGCGTGCCCGTCATTTTCCTGACCGCCTACAGCGATGATGCAACGCTAGAGCGCGCCAAGGCCACGACGCCCTTCGGCTACATCGTGAAACCGTTTGAGGAGCGCGAGCTGTATGCGTCCATCGAGGTGGCGCTCCGCACGCATGCCATGCAGCAGCGCATCGAGGCGCAGCGCGACGATCTGCTTCACATCCTGAACGGCTTGCGGCAAGGCACGGCCATGACGGACGCAAACGGCCGGCTCACCTTTCTTAGCGACACGGCGCGTCGCCTGATGGATGCTGGCGACGAGGCCATCGGCCGCCCGTGGCCCGACGTCTTTCCTGTGCCCGACGCCGTCTTCGATGCGCTGCACGCCGCCATCGATGCAGCCCCGGCAGAGCGCGAACCGATTCCCGCGCGGATCAACCATTCCAACGATACCCACTATCACCTGGAGATTGAGGTGCTGGACGACCCCCGTGAGCCCGCGCGCCGAATCTTCGTGCTCTACGACGTCACCGAGGTCCACGCCCTCCGCCGCCGTCTCGGCGACGACGACAGCTTCCGGGGCATGGTAGGCACGAGTGCAGCCATGCAACAGGTCTTTCAGCAGATCGAACACGTCGCCCGCGTGGACACGACGGCCCTCATTCAGGGCGAGACAGGGACCGGTAAAGAGCTCGCGGCCCAGGCCATTCACGACGCGAGCGCCCGCGCCGACGGGCCGTTCGTGACCGTGAACTGCGCGGCGCTGAACCAGGAATTGGCAGGCAGCCAACTCTTCGGCCACAAAAAGGGCGCGTTCACCGGCGCCGTGTCGGATGAGGAAGGCTACTTCGAGGCCGCGGACGGAGGCACCCTCTTCCTTGATGAGATCGGCGACGTGCCGCTCGACGTGCAGCGCCAACTGCTGCGCGTGCTGGAGGAGCGCACCGTGACGCGCCTCGGCGAAACGCAGTCGCGTCCGGTCGACGTGCGCATTGTGGCCGCCACGCACCGCGACCTGCGCGCTGAGGTCGACGCGGATCGCTTTCGCGAGGACTTGCTGTACCGCATCCGCATCGCCCGGGTGGCCTTGCCGCCACTGCGTGAGCGGCGCGACGACATTCCGCTGCTCGCCCGTCGCTTTTTGCAGAAGAGCCAAGCGACGACGGGCAAAGCCGTGGAGGCGGTGAGCGACGCTGCCATGCGCCGACTGATCGAATACGACTGGCCCGGCAATGTGCGCGAGCTGCGCAACGCCATCGAGTATGCCATGATTCAGGTGCGTGGCGACGTGCTGCACGCGGACGACCTCCCTCCGGAAATTCAGCAAGCGGCCCCGGCGCAAGAGGATGCCGACTGGCCCGACGACGAGGCGGGGCGCATCCGCGCGGCGTTGGCGCACACCGACGGCAACCGGAAGGCCGCCGCGGAGCTCTTGGGCATCAGCCGGGCCACGCTCTACCGGCGGCTGGATGAGTACGACATCGACTGACGGTCACGCCTCCGCGTTGGAGGCCGCCCTACGCTCGGCCTGCCACCAGCGGATCGCAGCGACATGCGCTCCGACGATCATGACCCCGAGCACGACCAGGAACGCCCCCCAGCCGACGCGCTCGTACGCGAAGCCCGGCACGTACGCCCCGAGCACGCCGCCCGCGTAGTAGATGGCCACGTAGAGGCCGTTGATCAGGCTCCCCCGCGACCCGCCCGCGCGATTGACCCACCCCGCGGCGATGCTGTGTGTCATGAACATTGCGATGCACATGAGCACGACGCTGGCAAAGAGCACCCACGTCACCGCTACGGTGGCCGTTAGCAGCGCCCCGAGACCGATGGCGGTGCCGACCCACGCCGCGCGGGCCTCGCCCCCCATCCAGCGGGCGAGGGTCGGCGCGCGCAGCGACACGCCGATGCCGGCCACATACCCCACGTACAGCAGGCCGGTGAGCAGTTCGGACGCGCCGGGCTGGACTTCCTGCAGCCGGAACGGCAGAAAGTTCATGAACGCTGAAAAGCTGAAGTAGAGGCAAAAGATGAGCGCATAGAGGCGGAGGTACCGCGGGACACGGAGGACATCGCGAAAGCGAGCGCGCTCGGCCTCGGCGGGGTGCGCATCGTCCGGTGGCTCATGCTCCAGCCGGAGGAGGGCGGCGCTCCCTCCCACAATGGCGCCGCTGAGCACGATGGAGAAGAACGACCAAGAGGCATAGGCGGCGGCCACGCCGGCCAGCACGCGACCGAGAAGCCCCCCGAGGATGGTCGCCGCCACGTACCACGCCATAATGCGCGGCATCGCGGCGCCCTGCGCGAACGTCGCGATGTGCGTCATCAGCGCCGTCAGGATGGCCGCGACGGCAATGCCCTGTCCCAGGCGAATCCCGATGAACGCGGTGAACGACGGATCGAACGCCTGAGCAGCCACGAGCACGGCCAGCACCGCCATGCTGCCTTGGAGGACACGCGCGGACGGGAGGCGCTGCAGCAAGGCTCCAAACGAGAGGGGCGCCACGCTCAGCGGCAGCAGCACGACGGCCACCAGCAGCGCGGCCCGTGTCTCGGTGATGTCATAGGTCTGTGCGAACCGCGGGAGCAGCGGCTGCGGCGCGTAGAGCACCGCAATCGCCAGAAACGCAGCCAGAACGAGTGGAAACGCAGTGCCCTTTTTCAATGGACAGGCGCGTATCGTGAGCGGGAGCTAGCTGCGTTCGTCCAGCATCGTTTCCGTGTGGGCCGATAACCGCGCGAGGGTCTTTCGAACCACAAAATCGCCCCCCATCAGCAGCACGAGCCCGTAGGCCGCGCTCGCTCCTACGAACAGGCTGATGGCTGCGGAGGATGGCCCGTAGAGGACGACCAGCAGGCTGAGCACAACAATGACGGCACCGGTCCCGCGAAATACGCTAGACAAGCTCATCGATCACGTGGAGTTGGATTGGAAGATGGACCGGTAAGCTATATGCGGCAACGCGGTCTCCGGTCCGCTCACCGTTCCAGCGAAAGGCCCATCCGGGCTGGCACCATGTGCAACCAGCTCGGCTCGGCCCGGATGACTTCGTAGCTCGGCTCCACGAACAGGCGCACGCCGTGGGCCAATCGCGCGCTGGCCTGGAACGAGGCGGTCCCGCCCCACGTCCAGGCCGTCGCCCGGCGAAACGGGTTCTGCCGTGGAGGCACGGCATCGTCCACGCGCGCATGGTAGACGCCGCCGTCGACGGCCGCCACGAACGCAAGGATGTGCCCCCGGAAGAGCGTGAGGTCCAGTCCGAGCGCTCCGGCCAGCAGGGACAGGTCGCGCCCGCGCACATCCACGGCGCGGAGCGGCGGGATGAGTGCTCCGCTGCGGCCCCGACCGAACTGGCGGTACGCCATCCGGGCCGTGAGTCCAATAGGCCCACCGAGCGGAAAGCTAAGCCGGGCTCCGACGCTGGCTCCCGGCCGGTAGCCGTCGGCGAACGACGAGGACCGATACGGGATGGCGACGCCGCCCAGCAGGTCGAACCGGGCGCCGACGAAGCGCAGGTCGCGACGCACCGCCTCGGGCATCGCCTCGGCCTGCAACGGATGGTGGGCCGATTGAAGCTGCGTGCTCAGGATATACCCTTGGGGCCCGCCCTCCGGATGCACGACCCGGTAGAACGCCCCCACCTGGGCCAGGGCCAGGAGGCGCTCATTCCACGCGAGCGTGCGCACGACCTCGGCATTCCGGCGCGGCGCCGCGTACATCGGGGCGTGAGCCACCCGGATGCGCATCTCGATGACTTGGAGAAATGATGTGGCGTTGGATGGCGACTGGGCTGTGGCCGGTGCCGGCAGCAATGTGCCCCCGACCAACAACAGCGAAAGAAGAAATATCCGGTACATGGCGTTCCGGCTCGATCCGAGGAAGACAGCGACACGCGTCTTCCCAGCCTCGGCGCCCGCTCCGACCCACACTGACGTGTTTGCTACCGGGAGGGCTCATCCATTCCCCTCGTCGTCGCTTGGGGCACGGTCCCCCGGGCACGTCTCAAGCACCTCGGTCGGCCCCCAACGCCTGCAGGAGCCGGTGGTAGTCCGCCTTGGTGAGTTGGCCGGCGGCGCGCAGTTCATCGAGGGCGGCGCGCACGGCTTCGACGTCGGTTGCCGCCGGCTCGTCGCCCTCCGTGTCCGGGGCGGCAGACGCCATATCCGCCCGGGCGGAGCGGTGCATCGCTTCCTCCAAAAACCGGGTGACGTACTGGGCCGCCTCGCCCGAACCGGAAAAATCCATGGTCAGCTGGAACGTCGCCCGTCCGCGGTTCACATCGAGGACCACTTTGCGCCCGCCCAACAGCCGGCGTTTGGAGGTGACTCCGACGAGGTCCCGGTAGCGCACCGTCTGGGCAGCCTCCAGATCGGTGTTTTGAAAGATCAGCCGATCCGCGGCAAGGAGGGCGCCGTCCTTCGCGTTGCCGGTGAGCGTCGCGTCGTAGAGCGCCATCACCTCGTCCGGACCCATCCCGTCGCCATAATCGGACAGGGCATTCCGACGCTTCTCGGCCGGCACGTTGGGGGCGACGTACAACCCCAGCTGCGGGGCGTGCGGAATCAGCTCGCGGATCAGATCGTCCATGGTGTGAGCGCACCGCGTCGAAAGGTTTCAGGCTAAAGGGGGTGGGTTCAGCCTCCTACCACCGTTCCAATTTTCAACCGTCTGTGGAACCTACGGCATCGATGCCATACTCGCGGCCTCTTCGAAGAGGCCCTCGGCAAAACCCATGACGTTGCCCGACAGCACGAAGAGGACGAGCAACGTCACCGCGCAAGCCACAATCACGGCGATCGACGAGGCCGGCACGGGGAAGGCCGCGTTCTGCGCCTCGGCCGCCTCAGGCACATCCTCGGGCGAGAGCATCCAGAAGACGTACACGACGCGCAGGTAATAGTAGGCCGACACGGCGCTCATCAGCACGGCGATGAAGACGAGCCACGTGAGGCCGGCATTCACGGCCGGCGCAAAAACGAACCACTTGCCCGTAAAGCCCGCCAGCGGCGGAAGGCCCGTGAGGCTGAACATGAAGAAGCCCATGGACGCCCCCAGCGCCGGGCGGCGAAATCCGATCCCGGCCAGCGAGTCGAGCGTCTGTTCGCGGCCCTCCTTGCCGTCCCACTCCAGGAACGCCATCACACCAAACGCGCCGATGTTCATCACGGCGTAGACGAGCAGATAGTAGAGTGCTCCGGCATAGCCCGCGGGCGACGCGGCGGTGAGGCCCACGAGTACATAGCCCGCGTGCGCCACCGACGAGTAAGCCAGCATGCGCTTCACGTTCGGCTGGGAAAGCGCGAGCACGTTCCCCAACACCATCGTGACGACGGCGATGAAGGCCAGCACAAGGCTCCACCGCTCGGTGGGCAGCGCGTAGAAGAGCACGAGGATGAGCGACGCAAAGGCCGACGCCTTCGAGGCCGTCGACATGTAGCCGGTCAGCGTCGTGGGCGCACCCTGGTAGACGTCGGGCGTCCACATGTGAAACGGCACGGCGCTCACCTTGAACATGAAACCGATGAGCAGGAGCGCCACACCGCCCCAGAACAGCAGCGTGCTCCCGCTCGCTTCCAATCCGGCGGCCATCTCAGGAAGCACCATCGTACCCGTGGCCCCGTAGAGCAGCGCAATGCCGTACAGAAAGAACCCCGTGGAAAAGGCGCCGAGCAGGAAATACTTGAGCGCGCTTTCGATGGAGCCTTCATCTTCCCGCACGAGACCCGTCATGATGTACAGGCAGATCGACATCGTCTCCAGCCCCACGAAGACGGAGATCAGCGTGTTGGCCGTCCCCAGCATGATCATCCCCGCCGTGGCGAACAGAATCAGGGCATACACTTCGCCATATGCGCGCTTCAGCTGATCGAGATACGGAACCGAAAGCACGATCGTCAGGAGCCCGGACACCAAGATGATCAGGTTGACGAAGGCCGCGAACCCGCCGGTACGGACGGCCCCGAAGAGCGCCGTGCCCGGGGCATCCCCGAGTACGGACAGCTCCCAACCGATGCTGGCAAGGAGGGCCGCTGCCCCCATCCAGGGGAGCGAGGGATGGTCGTTGCGAAACGCATCCACGACCACCACGATGAGCCCCACGAGGGACACGAGCGCCATCGAGAAGACGCCATCGAGGTCCGACCACAGCGTGAGGTAGGCTTCGGAAAGATCCATCGAGTTACGATTTGCGATTTACGATTTGCGAACGGGCAATTTCACGGTCGGGGGGTGATCATTCGCACTTCACCATCCGCCCTTCGACCCTTCCTACACCCAGGAGAAGCTTTCTATTTTCTTGGCAAGATCGACGTCCATCTGCGTCACGGTCCCGCCCGCATCATGCGTTGTCAGGGCGATGGACACGGTGTTGTAGACGTTTTCGAGCTCGGGGTGATGGTTCATCTCCTCCGCGAAGAAGGCCATCCGCACGATGAAGCTGATGGCCGCGCGGAAGTCGCCCAGCTCGAACGTCTTCTTGAGCTTATCGTCCTCATGGCGCCAGCCGTCGAGCTCGGCGAGCGCGTCCTGGATGGCACGGTCCGAAAGGGGGTCGCGAGAAGCCATAGCGTCGTTGGATTAGGGCGAGAGGATTGCGAGAGAAAGCAGGAGTCGTCGAAGATGGAGCGTCGAAGATGGAGCATGGATGTTCATGGCTCATCGTCTCCGCTCGATCGGTCCGTCATTTTGCGTTGTCGACCGCGGCGTCCGGCGTAATCTCCAGGCGCTCGGCCACCGGCGCCGCCTCGTCTGCGGCCTTTTGCACGGCCATGCGTTTGGTTTCCATCGTCTCCAGCAAAAAGTCGGTGGCCGCTTCGCTCTTCTGCAGAAACGGGTTGGGCGCAAAGCCTATAATCAGCATGAGCGCGGCGAGCGGGGCCATGAGCGCAAACTCGCGGCCGTTCATGTCGGCCATGTCGCGGTTCGCCTCGTTCGTGAGCGCGCCGAAGAACGTTTTGTAGACCATCCACAGCAGGTACACCGCCGCGAGGATGACGCCCGTCGTGGCGAGCGCGATGAGCACCGGGCTGCCCACGACGGTGCTCTTGAAGGCACCCAGCAGAATCAGGAACTCGCCGACGAAGCCGTTCAGGCCCGGGAGGCCCGCCGAGGCGAGCACCGAGAACACCATAAAGAACGTGAGCACGGGCACCGACTTCGCGATGCCGCCGTAGTCGTCCATGAGCCGCGTGTGGCGCCGCTCGTAGAGCATCCCCACGAGCAGGAAGAGCGCCCCGGTCGACAGGCCGTGGTTCACCATCTGAATGATGGCGCCCTGCATGGCCTCCGGCGTGAAGGCGAAGATGCCGAGCACGACGAAGCCGAGGTGGCTCACCGACGAGTAGGCGACGAGGCTTTTGGCGTCGGGCTGTACCCGCGCCACGAGCGCCCCGTAGATGATGCCGATGACGGCGAGCACGGCGAAGAGCATCGCGTACTCCTGCGCGACGTTCGGGAAGAGCGGCAGACAGAAGCGGACGAGCCCGTACGTCCCCATCTTCAGCAGCACGCCGGCCAGGATCACCGAGCCGCCCGTCGGGGCCTGCACGTGCGCATCCGGCAGCCACGTGTGCAGCGGGAAGAGCGGCACCTTAATGGCGAACGAGAGCGCGAACAGAAAGAAGAGCCACGTCTGCGTGCCGAGCGGAATGTTGTACTCCAGCAGCGTGTACCAGTCCGCCGTGAAGACGCCGGCGTTGACGGCATTGCCCGCCTGGTAGCCCAGGTAGATGATGGCCACGAGCATGAGCAGCGAGCCGACGAGCGTGTAAATCACAAACTTGACGGCCGCGTAAATCCGCTCCTTGCCCCCCCAGATCCCGATGATAAAGTACATCGGAATGAGCGTGAGCTCGAAGAAGATGTAGAACAGAAAGAGGTCAAAGGCGCAGAAGACGCCCGTGATGCCCGTCTGCAGCAGCAGCAGGAGCGAGTAGTACCCCTTATGCTTCGATTCGATGTACGTCCACGACGAGAGGACGACGATCGGCCCAATGAGCGTCGTTAGCATCACGAGCAGTAGGTTCAGCCCGTCGATGCCCACGAAGTACTTGATGTCGATTGCATCCGGAAACCACGCGGCGCTGAGATCGGCCAGTTGCGGACCGTTAGCCAGGCTCCCAGACGGGTCGAAGCCCACGTACAGCCCAATCGAGAGCAGAAACGTGACCGCCGTGGTGCCGAGCGCCGTCCACCGGATGGCGTCCACGCTACGCATCAGCAGCACGAGGAGCGCCCCCACGGTCGGCGCAAAGATGACCAGCGATGTCAAGTACGGGATGTCCATATTCTGCGGTTGATCATGATTTCAAACGTAGGGGCGCATGGGGATGCGCCCTTACCGGGGCCCTGTGTTCCAGCGATGGGCGTCACCCAAAGAGCATGAGCCCAATGACGAGCACCACGCCGAGTACGATGGCGAGGGCGTAGTTTTGCACCACGCCGGTTTGCAGGCGGCGCAGCACGCCGCTCGCGCCTTGCGCCAGGCGAGCGACGCCATTCACGGCGCCGTCGACCACGTAATCATCGAAAGGCCATAAGCCTTGGCGCGAGCCTTCGAGGAGCGGGCGCACCACGGTGCGGTCGTACGCCTCGTCCCAATAGTACTTGCCCTGCCACCAGTCGTAGAGGCTGCCGAGCCGCGCCTGCAGGCGGTCGTCGTAGGCGACGCCGTGGGCGCTGTAGCTCCGCCACGCCCAGGCCACGCCGCCGATGGCGATCAGCGACCCGAGCGCAATGAGCCCCCACTCCAGCGCGAGTGGCACGTGGGCGGCCAACTCAGGCTCGGCCACGGGCCCTCCGTACGGCGCGCCGAGGTAGTGATGAATCAGGTTCCACTTCCCGTCGGCAATCACGGCCGGGAGCCCGATGAAGCCGGCCACAACCGAGAAAAACGCCAGAATCCAGAGCGGCGCCGTCATGGTCGTCGGCGACTCGTGCGGATGCACGACATCCGGCTTCGGCCAGCGGGGGCTACCGCGGAAGGTCAGCACGTAGCTGCGGGTCATGTAAAACGCCGTGAGCAGCGCGGTGATAATGCCCACGCCCCACACAAACCACGCGTAGGGATGGCCATTGAACCCGTACTCGAACGCCTTAAACAGAATCTCGTCTTTCGAGAAGAAGCCGGCCAGCAAGGGAATCCCCGAGATGGCAAACGTGGCAATGAGGTACGTCGCGCTCGTCGATGGCATGAAGCGGCCCAGGTTGCCCATCGTGCGCATGTCCTGCGGGTCAAAGTCGGACATGTCCTCGCCGTGCTCGTGCTCCAGCTCGTGCTCGACGTGCTCCATGGAGTGGATCACGCTACCCGAGCCTAGGAAGAGGCATGCCTTAAAGAAGGCGTGTGTGAGCACGTGAAAGATGGCCACAAAGAACGCCCCGACGCCGGCCGCCATGAACATGTAGCCGAGTTGCGATACCGTCGAGTACGCCAGCACCTTCTTGATGTCGTATTGGGCGATCGCGATCGTCGCAGCCATAATGGCCGTGAGCGCACCGACGATGGCGATCACCGCCATGATGACGGGGGCGTTGAGCACCAGCGGCGAGAGGCGAGCGAGCAGGTACAGGCCGGAGGTCACCATCGTGGCCGCGTGGATGAGCGCCGAGACGGGGGTGGGGCCGGCCATCGCATCGGGCAGCCACACGAAGAGCGGTATCTGCGCGCTCTTGCCGGTCGCGCCGATGAACAGCAGCAGCACGGCCCAGTTAATCGTCGAGGCCGAGAGGGCGCTGACGCCCTCGTTGAGCAGCACGTCAAAGTCGAGGCTGCCGAGCTCGCTGAACAGCAGGAACATTGCCATCAGAAAGGCGAAATCGCCGATCCGATTGACGATGAAGGCTTTGTTGGCCGCCGCGCTGTTCGAAAGGTCGGTGTACCAGAAGCCGATGAGCAGGTACGAGCAGAGCCCAACACCCTCCCACCCGAGGAAAAGCACGGGCAAGTTGTTCGCCAGCACCAGGTTCAGCATGGCGAAGATGAACAGGTTCAGGTACGCAAAGAAGCGCCAGAACCCGTCATCGCCGTGCATGTAGCCGACGGAGTACAGGTGGATCACACCGCCCACGCCCGTAACGATGAGCGTCATGATGAGCGACAGCTCGTCCACGCGGTACGCGAAGTCAAGGCTCAGGTCGCCCGCCGCCATCCACGTGTAGAAGTCGACGACAACCGGGTCGCCACCGTATGTCATGAAGAGGTACAACGTGAGGGCAAACGGAATGGCCACCACGGCCGTGCCGAGGGTGCCGATCAGCCCTTCGCTCTGTCGAAGCGATGGCAGAAACAGCGGGGCGAGGCCATTCACGAGCGCTCCAACCAGAGGAAGGAGCAGAATAAGGCGAACGAGCAGGGAGACGTCCATGAAAGCGTTTCGTGTCTGCGGGTTGATGAGTCACGGGTTGTACACAGCACGCGCAACCCGCAACGCGTAACGCACAACTAGTACTTGAACAGGTTGATCTCGTTGATGTCGACGGTCACCTTGCTGCGGAAGATGGCGATCACAATGGCCAGGCCCACGGCCGCTTCGGCCGCCGCCACCGCAATCGCAAAGAAGACCAGCATTTGCCCGGCCACGTCGCCCATCGACTGGCTGAACGCGACGAGCGTCAAATTCACGGCGTTGAGCATCAGCTCCACAGACATGAGCACGACGATGGCGTTGCGCTTGAACAGGACGCCGAGCACGCCAATCGTGAAAAGCACGGCGCTGAGCGCAAGGTACCAGTTCAGGGCAATTTCCATGACAGGGTGTGGGGTTCGTTGTGGGTTGGGCGTCTCCATGTGGAACGCACAACGCGAAACGTGAAACGCAGAACTACTCAAAGCGGCGCTGAGCGAGCATCACGGCTCCAATGGTAGCCGCGAGCAGCAAGATGCCCGCCATTTCCAGATGGAGGGCGTACTCGGTGAAGAGCGACCGGGCGAGCACCTCGGCCGAACCCGTCTCGGCAGCCTGCGCGGTCGTCACCGGCTCAATCGGCACGTCGAGGCCAACGGCCACCACGTACATGAGCTGGGCGAGGATCACCATGCCCAGCACAAACGCCAGCACCTTGGTCCACTCGATGTCGCCCGGCCGAGGCAGCGCCTGCAGGTTGAGCAGCATGATGACAAAAAGAAACAGCACCATGATGGCGCCCGCGTACACCAGGATCTGAATGACACCAATGAACGAGGCGTTCATGGTGAGATAAAGCCCGGCGATGCAGAAGAGATTCAGCACCAGCCAGAGCGCACTCGACACCGGGTTGCGCGCAACGAGCATGCCGATCGCGGCAGCCACGGCGACGGTGGCCAGCAGGAAAAACAGAAACTGGGCAGCCATGAGAGCGGCGTGCAATCTTGCGAGAGGGTATGGGGAACAGACGCGGGCGGAAGCCGCGAATCAGGTCGCAAAGTAGCTAAGCCGTGGCTGTTGGGCAAGGAAGCCCCCGGTTAATCCCGGATGAATACGGGGGGTGAACATTGAGGACACGGAGGGACAAAGACACGACGGTCAGCAATCGCATCCCCGCCTCTCCAATTTCGTCTCCTCGTCGCTTCGACTCTTCTCCCTCCTTTCCCACACGCCCATGCTCAACGGTCACTCCTGCGGCTGGTACTCGAAGGGGACGCTGGCTTGCGGGGCGTCCGCCACGTGCCGGACGACGATATCGCCCGGTTGCACGCGCAGCTCGCGCCCGAACGTTTTCTCGAAGAGGCCGCGATCCTTCATGCCGCCCCACTGCTCCAGCTGCGGATCGCCTTGCGTCTCGATAATGACGGCCAGTTGCTCGCCGTCGAGCCGCGTTCGGAGCGCGACGACGTTTTGGAAGTGGCTCCGGTCGAGGCCTTCGGCGATGCGCAGGATGGAGGCCAGCTCGCACACGCGACGCTGTTGCGCGGCCGTGAGGCGCTGGTAGGTGGGGTCCTTCGCAGTCGGGTGCTCGTTCCGGTGGTAGCGCGCCACATTGGCCATGATGGCCACCTCCTCCGGCTGAAACCCGCGGACGTCGGCGTTCTCGATGAGGTACCGGGAGTGGATGTGGTGTTCGCTGTGGTTGATGTGGTAGCCGACGTCGTGCAGCAGCGCGGCGTATTCCAGCAGTTCGCGGTCCACGCGCGGCCCATTGAGCAGCGGCCGGATCGCGTCGTAGAGCGTAAGCGCAAGGCCCGCCACGTGCTCGCAGTGCGCCTCTTCCCATTTGAACCGGAACGCAATCTCGTAGACGCTGCGGCGCCGCACGTCGGCAAACGGAGCGAGGCGACGGAGGCGTTTGTAGTTCTCTTCGATGAAGTAGACGACCATCCCCTCACGGAGGGCGTGCGACGAGATACGCAGCCGCTGTACCGGCAGATCCTGAAGCAGCGTATCCATCAGCACGGCCCCGGCCCCGATCTGGTCGACGCGCTTGGGCCCGATGCCGCTCATGCGGCCACGCGCCTCTTTGTCGGCCCCAATGATGCGGGTCATCGTCTGCCGGAAGGGCTCGGCGTCAACATCTTGCTGGAAGACGGAGCGTGACGCGTCGCCGTGGCGGTTGATGCACACCCGCGCAAGGCTTTTCGCCGTACCGGATGAGCCGACGACCATTTCCACGTCGTGCGCCCGCGCCGCCGCAATCACAGGCTTGAGCTCCTGGCGGTAATGCGCACGCAGCGCCGCCTGCTCGTCCGGGCTCATGGGGTCGGTGGTCACGAACTGCTCCGTCATGCGCGCAGCCCCCAGCTTGAGGCTCGTGGCGAACGGCACCCCCTCGCGGGTGCTCACGATGAACTCCACCGAGCCGCCCCCGATGTCGACGATGAGCGTGGGCACGGGCATGTCGACGGCGCGCCGGACGCCCTCGTAGATGAGCCGCGCCTCCTGGCTGCCGCTGATGGCGCGGATGCGAATCCCGATCTCCTCACGCACCCGCTCGATGAACGCGCCGCCGTTTCGGGCTTCGCGGATGGCACTCGTGGCAAAGGCCAGGTACTCCTGCACGCCCCACCCGCTCGCCAAGATGTGAATACGCTGGAGCGCCTTCATGCCCCGCTCCATGGCCGCCTCCGGCAGCACGCCAGAGAGCAGGCCACGCTGCCCAAGCCGCACCATCTCTTTCATCCGGTCGACGACGCGAAACGTGCCGTTCGGGTGCGCATCCACGATAACGGCGTGAAACGAATTGGTCCCTAGATCGATGACACAGACGCGCGCAGGCGCCGAGGTGGATGCAGCCTCTTGAACCTCGGGCAGTAGCAAACACGCAGCGTGCTCTAGGGCAGAAGTAGGCATAAATCACAAAACAACGACAAAAACGAATCGCGAACCGGCGGCGTGCTATGATACGATAGTCGGCGCCGCAAAGAAAGGAGTTGCCGGCGTGAAGGCCCCCACCAGCCCCCCCGGCTATCTTTTTGAATACATTTCGCACACATCGCGCTTCGATCAGTTGCCCCCCTCAACTGCATGCTCGTACGCTGTCGTTCGAGCGGCCGCCTCCACGCGCTCCCGCCAGGCATCGACCGGCGCGTCGGCCGACCAGCGGACGTGGGCGATCTCGTCGCGGTGCACGTAGAGCCAGTGCGAGAGCAGGCGGATTTCGTCCACGTCGCGCTTCGAGTACTGTGTGGGGCGTTCCTGGGCCGGGTCGAAGTGATGCGCCAGCTTCGCCCCCAACCGCGCCCGCACGTCGTCGGACGGGGGCAACCGCATCGCCACCGTCTCGACGGGCCGTCCGAACCGCACCAAGAACACGAGCACGGCGCCGTCCCCTGAGCCCGGTAGGACCACCACGGCATTGTGCTCCAGGACGGGAGCGGCGATGGCCTGCTGCCGGTCCAGCAGATGCTCGACCTCGTCGTGCCAGTCGCGAAACTGTGCCGCCTGTTCGAACTCCAGGTTGGCCGAGGCCTGCTGCATCCGCTCCTGCAGCGCGTCGAGGACGGAACGGTCCTGGCCCGTCAGAAACTGGCGGACGCGGGCGACCTCCTCGGCGTATGCGCCGTTATCTCCTTCGCAGGGGGCCGTGCACCGGTCCATGTCGGCGTAGAGGCAGCGCTGGCCGAGGCGGAGCTTGGTATCGTCGCACTCGCGCAGCCGGTAGAAGCGGCCCGCCACCTCCAACACCAGCTCGGCCTGATCGCGGTTGCGGAGCGGCCCGAAGTATTCGGCCCCGTCCTGGTCGATCGTGTAGCTCCACGAGAGCTTCGGCACGTCCTCCGACGGGTCGAGGCGGATAAACGGCCGCCCCCGGTAGCGGCGCTGCGCGCGGTTGTAGCTCGGCTTGTGCTTCTTGATGAGCCGCGACTCTAGCAGCAGCGCCTCCAGTTCGGTGGTCGTCTCCGTCCACTCCAACTGGCGCACCTTCTGCATCAGCTTGCGCCGCCGCGCCCCGTGCGACTCAATGCCATTGAAGTAGCTGCGCACGCGCTTCGAGAGCCGCTTCGCCTTGCCGATGTAGAGCATCGAGCCGCGGCTGTTTTTGAAGAAGTACACCCCCGGCCGCTCCGGCACCTCGGGCAGCGTCTCCGCGCGGAGCCTCTTGATGTGATTGGGCGTGCGGCGGACCTGCCGGTAGCTCCGGTTCTGAAACGTTAGCAGCTCGTCGACGGTCTCGATCTCGTGCTCGAAGGCCAGCTGCGAGACGAACTGCTGCAAGATGGTCGCCGTCGCCTCGGCATCGCCCAGCGCGCGGTGGCGGCCGTTGACCTGCAGGTTGTAGAACTGGATGAGCCGCGACAGCCCCTTCGACTTAAGGCCGGGCAAGAGCCGTCGTGCGAGCCGCAGCGTACACAGCGTGTCGACGTCCAGCTCGGGACCACCGGTGCGCCCCAGCTCGGCGTTGATGAAGTTGCGGTCGAACGACAGGTTGTGCGCCGTGAAGATGCCATCGCCCAGAAAGTCGAGGTAGTCCGGCAGCACCGCGTCGATGGACGGCGCGTCGTACACCATCGCCGTGGAGATGCCTGTGATCTGCGTGATGCGCTTCGGGATGGCCCGGTCCGGGTTGATGAGCTGCTGGAAGGTGTCGACGACCTCGCCATCGCACAGCTTCACCGCCGCCAGCTCGATCACCCGATCCGAGCTCGGGCTCGTCCCGGTCGTCTCGGTGTCAGTCACGA
>JAAAPH010000412.1 GCA_009908415.1 Bacteroidota bacterium | reverse complement strand
AGGCGCGCCCCGATCTCAGTACGCGTACTCCCAGAACAGATTGAAACGAAGGTCCGGGTTGCGGTAGAGCGCGCGGATGAGGAGCCAGCGAGTGAGTTCGTACTCCAGGGTAATGTCGGGCACACTGCTCGCCACGGGGTCGTCGAGGTCGTCCGTGATGGACTGCTGCACGGCCGCGTAGAAGCGCGGCGAGAGGTACTGGCCCGCCGTCAGAAAGACACTGCCATCCGGCATCGGTTCGATGCGCACCACATCCAGCCCGAGCTTCGATGCGGCGAGGTTTTCGATGATCCCGGTCGCCTGCCCGAGGGCGATCCGCTCGGCCCGCTCGGCCACGCTGGGATCCGACGACGTCGCGCCGTTCGGGCTGGTGCCGCGTATCGTTTCCGGAGGGCGGCCCGTGGCCAGGTACGAGAGCATCCCGTACGTATCCATCGGAGGATTCGAGCTCAGCGCCAGGTCCAGGTCTTCCGGGCGCCCGGTGATCGAGAGGGTGATCGTCGCCTCGTTCTCCTGCGAGGCCCGGGCCCGAATGCCGTAGATCGCGCGGATGTCCAGCACGGGCTCGGTGGCCGGTCCGTTGAAGGTGAGCACCCCCTCTTCGATCTGGAACTCGCGCCCGAACTGGACGACGCGGCTGCGGTCCGGGATCACTTCGATTGTACCAAATACTTGCACGTCCTGCTCGCCGCGCTCCTTCTGCACATCCAGGTTGCCGGTGAACTGGATGTTCATCTTCGGGTTGGAGCGCGAGCGAATCCACGTGTCGCGCTCGAACTGCACGGTCAGGTCCATGGTCAGGGCCTCGAAGGCATCGAACGTGGTCGTGTCGGCCTCGGTGAGCCGGATGCCGAAGCGGCGCTCGATGGTCTGCCGGTCGTCGTCGGACAGCTGGACGGTGGCCAGTTCCGATTCGGCGTCCGAACTCGTCACGAGAAAGATGTCCGCGCTTTCCACCTGGGCCGCGCCGCGCACGACGGGCTGCTCGGTCGACCCGGTCACGTCCAGGTCGCTGTCCACGCGGGCCCGGTACTCGCGCGTATTGATGGCCAAGAAGTTCGTGGTCGTGACGGTCAGGTCGTAGGCCCCGAGCGTCAGGTCGGTCAGGTCGATGGCGCCTTCGGCGCGGAGCCGCCCGCCCCCGTCCGAGCGCGCCGCGGCCTGGCGGACCTGCACCTGCTCCCCGGTGAAGGTCAGGTCGGCCGTGATGCGGTCGTACGTCGTGCCCAGCTCCGGCAGGTCCAGGCGCCCGTTCCGCACCGTGCCGCTGCCGCTGAGTGCCGGCGTGTCGAGCGTGCCGCCGATGGACACGTCGGCGTCAAACTGGCCGGACACGTTCTGGGCCAGCGTCGGATCGATGAACGGGTCGATCCATCCGATCGAAAAGGTTTCGGCTGCCAGGGTCAGGTCCACCGGGTCGTTCATCACGTCGCTCGTATCCGACGCGCTCAGCCGCAGATCCGTCGGCACCTGGCCGTTCATCGTCAGCGTGCTCCCGTCGCGGTGCGTCAGCAGCGCATCCACTTGGGTGCGGAGGCTGTCGTAGTTCAGCCCGAGCCGTAGCCGGCCCACCTCCTGGTCGAACGAGCGCACGTCGAGGTTCAGCGTGCCGGCCATCCGGGGGCGCTCGGCGGCGCCGCTCATGTCGAGCGTACCGGACAGTTTGCCGCCGAGCCCTTCGAAGCCGAGGAGGTCCGTGAATGCCCCGATCTCGACGCCGTCGATCGTCACGATGAGGCTTTGCATGCCGTCGAAGTCGATCACGCCATCGGCCGCCAACTGCTGTTGGCCGCTGTAGAGCAGCAGGTTGCTAATGCGATACGCCTCGCCGTAGGCGATCGAGGCGTCCTGAAGCAGCGACCATTGATCCGCGCCCAGCCGCATGTCGAAGGTCTGGAGCGTTGCGCGTTCGCGCCCGGGGCGCAGGTCGACCGTCCCGGCCAGGCGGGCGTCCCGCTCCCGGTCAACGGTCAGTGACGCGTTGAAGTCGACGGTCTCCTCGTCGTACTGTGCGTCGAACCGTGTGTCTTCGACGGAGAAGGTGCTGTAGGACAGGTAGCCGACGCGACCGCGCACTTCGAGCGCAGAGAACGCCGTGGTATCCCCGCGGGCGCCCGCCAGTTGCGCTTCCACGTCGGCGAGGCGTAGGTCTTCGTACGCCAGGTTCGTGAGCGTGGCGAGGAGGTCGAAGCGGACGGTGCCGGGGTTGCCATAGATCCGCCCCTCGAAGCGTCCGGCATCGAGCGAGAGCTTCTGGGCGCCGAGCACCGACCGGAGCGGCGAAACGTCGGTCGTCTGCGCCTCGACGAAAAAGTTCGACGTGTACTGGGCCGCCGGGTCACTAACGGCCACCTGGCCGCCGCCGCGCGCCGTGCCGACGTTGGTCTGCGCGAGCAACGTATCCACCCGCAGCAGCCCGTCGCGCATCTGCAGGCGGGCATCCAGCGTGTCGAGCCGCACGGCCGCAAACCGGGACGGCCGGGCGGCGACGCGGCTGGTGAATTGCAGGGTGCGCGGGTCGAGGCCGATCCCGTCGAGGTCCACGTCCAGGGAGAGCGCCGACTCCAGCGAGTCGATGCCCGCGAGGGCGGCGGCGTTCACGTTCTCCAGCTGCGCCTGCAGCCGGTAGCGGGGCTGCTCGTCTTGCGGGCGGGCCGTCGCCGCCAGGGTCATCCGGCCCTGACCGAAGTCAAACCGGCTGCGGAGCGTGCCTTCGCCCTGATCGAAGCGGGCCTGCAGCGTGCCCTGCTCCAGCGGCGCCCGATTGATGGCTGAGGCGGCCAGGTCGAGCCGGGCGTCGAGCGACAGGGTGGTCATGTCGGCGCCGCGGCCTTGTACCGTAGCGGTACCGTTCAGCGCGGTCCGTGCGGACGGGACGCCGGCGAGGGCGCCGAGGTCGAGGGCCGTGAGGGTGCCTTCGGTGAGGGCGTACGTGGGCGTCGCATCGAAGGGGCGGGCATAGCCGGCGAAGCGGCTCCGTCCGTCCGGCGTGTCGAGGGTCAGGGTGGCGTCGAGGCGCTCCTGCTGAAGCGTCGCATCGAAGGGGCGGGCATAGCCGGCGAAGCGGCTCCGTCCGTCCGGCGTGTCGAGGGTCAGGGTGGCGTCGAGGCGCTCCTGCTGAAGCGTGGCATCGAGCTGGGCAGCCTGCAGCGGTTGCTGGTTGAGGCGCGACGTGTCGAGGCGCACCTCGGCCGACCACGTGCCCAGCGAGTCGGCCGTCCAACCGGCCCCGCGCAGGGTGAACGCGCCGTTGAGTGCACTGCGCTGCGTGGCGTCTTGCAGGAGGGGCCCGAGGTCGACGTCCCGGAAGCGGCCCTGCGTGACGCGCAGCCTGGGCGACGCGGCGAACGGCTCAGCCGTGGCAGCCAGCTCGAAGCGGCCGCCACGGAGGTC
>JAAAPH010000542.1 GCA_009908415.1 Bacteroidota bacterium | reverse complement strand
GCATGATCTCCTCCTGGTTTGTGCCCGACATGGGAAAGCCGCGCACTTGGATGGCTTGCAGTCCCCGCATTAGGCCTGCGAACTCGGGCTCGGCCTCGTCCGACGAATTCGCGATCAGGTCGAGCAGCGCGCCCCGGAGGTTGACTTCAATATTGGCCGGGGCATCGAACCACTGGCCCACATCATCCAGGTTGACATAGCCGGGGGCCTCCGCGATGTCATTTTGCTGGGCGCGGGCGGGGAGTGCGGTACCCATCCAGAGGACACTGCCGGCAAAAAGGAGGGCCGCCACGGAAAACAGGGTGCTAGAACGCATGGTCGTAGATCTTATCGGTTAGAGGGCTGGGTGGGGCCGTTGGAGTCGGAGAGCGGGCGAAGGGCACGACGAATCGGCGCAGCCATGTGCTCTTCAAAGATAGCGCGCTCCATCGTGGAGCCGGTCGTTTGGCCGACTTGCGCGATATATGCGATGGCCCATTTGGCCTGGGACTCGGCACGCTGGATTTCCGTCGGGCTGTACTGCTGCGAGACGGTGGGTTGATCGAGCAGGCCGGCCGTGCTCTGCGGGTCGGTGAGGAGCGACGACGTCACGATGATCATGAGCAGCGTCGCAAACGCGAGCGCCGGTTTCCACCCGGTCTGCATCTCGATGTCGAGTTCACGCCAGATCCAATTCCACCAGTGTTCGGCCGTTGTCGCCTGGCCGTTGCTGCGCCGGCGCGCGCGGCTCATCACCGCGTCGGTCACCTGCGGAGGACACGTCGGCTGGGGCATCCGGTGCAACGCGTCGCGGATCCGCTTCGCGTGGCTCACCTGTGCCTGCCAGTGGGGCTGTTCGTCGAGGATGCCCTCGAACCGCGCCCGCTCGTCGGCCGACAGGTCGCCGTCGACGTACGCCTCGACGCGGTCGTCCATCCACTCGTGTTGGGAGGAAGGGTTATGCGGTTTCATGTTCGATAACCTCGGCTAACTGCTTGCGAAGCTTCTTGCGCCCACGGTGCACGTACACCTTGACCGTGTTCATGGGCATGTCGAGCGCCTCGCTGATTTCGCGATACTTCAGGTGTTGGATTTCCCGCAGGATGATGACACTGCGGTAGGGTTCGTCGACGTGGTCGAGCGCTTCTTCGATGTGGTCGCGGAAGTCGGAGGCCTCGGCCTCATCATCGGGGGCGCGTTTCGTGCTCTGGGCACGATCCAGGCCCTCGGTGTTCACCGTGACCGCGTTGCGACGGGTCTTCCGCTTGCGCAGCGCGTCGATGCAAGCGTTCCGCGTCACGCGGAGTAACCACCCCAAGGTGCGATCGTCATCCACCTCCTCGTGATGCTCCCAAAAGCGGATCAACACGTCCTGCGTCACGTCTTGGGCGGCCTCGCGGTTCTTCATGAAGTACTGCGCGAAGCCAAAGACGCGATCCTGGTACTGGCGGACCTGCTGTTCGAAGTCGCTCACGGGTGGCAATGACGGTCAACGCAATCGGTGGAGCGCGAGGGCGATGGGAAGGCCCGTCGCGCGCATTCATCCCACAGGACGAACAAGGGGGACGGGATGTTACACCGTGCGATCATTGAAGAAACGATGGAGGCCATAATCAGCCGGCCACGGCCGTTTCGGGCTCCAGGCCGACGGCTTTCGGGAAGCACACGTAGGGCTTGACGACGAACTGGGTCATCTCGGCGACCGTGGAGGTATCGGTCATCTCGGAGAGCTCCTGCACGTGGCCGTCGCGGTCGAGGATGCCGATCGAGTCCTGGGTGCGCTCATACGCCGAGTGGCGCGAGAAGTCGAAGGTCAGGTAATAGGCGGCATCGGCTGCCGCACGCGGGGCCGGCGAAAGGCCCTCCCGTACGAGCCAGTCGGCCACCTGTGCGCGCCAGGCCTCCACGAGGGGCTCCTCGGGCGGCTCCGGCAGAAACGTGACACGGAAGAAGTCGCGGTTGATAAACCGGCGGGACAGGTCGGCCAGGATGGGGTCTTCGGCCTCCATCCAGCGCTTCAGGCTGTAAAGTACGTCCGTGTCGTCGAGGGTGCAGAACCGCTCACGCACGGTCGGATCGTCGAGTTGGTCGGCTTCGATCTGCTGTCGCAGGAAGAAGCACAGCGCCGGCGCTCCCTCGTCGACCATGGCGGCGGAGTCCTCCTCAAAGTGCTGCCGCACGCGCCGGAAGACGGCTCGCAGCAGCTGATCCCCCGCGAGCACGGTTTTGTGCAGGTACACTTGCCAGTACATGAGGCGCCGCGAAATCAGAAAATTTTCCACCGCATAGATGCCCTTCGACTCGATCGTCATCTCGGCATCGGCCCCGCCCTCGGGCGGGTGGACTCGCATCGTCTTGATGAGCCGCTGGACGCCTACCTCGCCCTCGGCCACCCCCGTGTAAAACGAGTCGCGCCGCAGGTAGTCGAGCCGGTCCATGTCGAGTTGACTGGAGACGAGCTGGTGAAAGAACGGGCGCTCGTACGTGTCGTCGAAGATCTGAATGGCGCGGTCGAGGGCGCCGCCGAAGCGGTCGTTGAGATGGAGTAGGAGGGCCCGGCTCATCCGCTCGTGATGGAAGTCGGCGATGAGTTCGTGCTCCAGCGTGTGCGAGTACGGCCCGTGGCCGATGTCGTGGAGCAGCGCGGCGGCCAGCGCCGAGGTGTATTCCTCCGCACTGATGTGCGTCCCTTTCTCCGAGAGGCTCTTGAGCGCATCCTGCATGAGGGCCATGGCGCCCAGTGCATGGACGAAGCGCGTGTGTTCAGCCCCTGGAAAGACCAGGTGGCCCACGCCGAGCTGCCGAATCCGGCGCAGCCGCTGCACCTCGGGCGTCTGTATCAGATCCAGTATCAGGTTCTTGGGTACCGAGATGAACCCGTGGACCGGATCGGAGAAAATCTTGAAATGCAGGTTGTCGTCGGCGTACGCCACAGGGAGGGTTAGGTGTGGGTTCAGGGTTTCGGATGTGGGGGGAGGGGGCGCGTGCAGCCTTCGAGGGGCGACGCCCAACGCGTCACGCCGGACTCAAAACCCCTCTTCGACCAGCCTGCGCACGATATCGGCGTAAAATCCGTTCGAGTCGAAATCGCCGCCTAGGCTGGAGGCAATGCCAATCTGGCGGGCGTGGTCCGCGTCGATGGTGCCGAGGAAGGTCCCCCACTTGGCACTGTCGACGGGGACGTAGCCGTCGTTGATGCCCTCGCGTTTATAGACCATGGTATTCAGCACGTAGAAAAACGGGTCGAGCGGCACGTTGGTGCCTTTCCCGGCCTGGCCCGCATACGACCAGTAGCGCACGGCGGGGTGATTCGGCACGGAGGGGTTGAACGTCGTCGCCATGTAGTCGGGGGTGAGCTCCGAGATGGCCGTCAGCGCGTCCGAGGGGCTGTCCGCAAGGGCGCGGGAGCCGAGG
>JAAAPH010000523.1 GCA_009908415.1 Bacteroidota bacterium | reverse complement strand
AGGAGATTGCGGTTCCCTCGGTCGTCGCAGGGATGGAGCGCGCGTTCGCGGAAGCCCTGAACTACATCGCCTACGAGGGCGGCGCCGTCAGCCTCGAGATCAACGCCGCCGGCTCGATCGATAACTTCGGCATCAGCACAGCGGAGCGCCGCGGCGACCTCAACCCGAGCGAAGGCGACTTCACCTGGGAGCTCGGCCATCGCGCCCGCTTCACGGCGGAGGACGGCGTGGCACGCATGCGCGAGGTGCTGGGCGACGCCTTCGCCTCCAGCGAGCTCGCCGCCGAAGCCCTGCTGTGGGTCGGTTACTCGAACCGTCTCCTGGGCGAGAACTTCTGCAAGGCCGTGATCGATGGAGCGGCTGCCCAGCCGAACGCCGTCCACTTCGACCGGGCCGAGGCGGCCTTCACTGAGGCCCTACAGATCGCCCAGGACGCCGGAGCCGCCGACCTCATGCACGCCGCCTACGCAGGGCGGGCCGCCGTGAACGTCCACCAGGGCGACTGGACGGACGCCGTCGCCGATGCCGAGCAGGTGCCTGACGACTTCGAGTATGCCGTCTCGTACTTTGGGGATGCCCAGGAGCAGTACAACCGCCTCTACTGGGCGAACGCCAACGAGCCGTATCGCGCTCACACCGTTGCCGATACGTACTACGGCCCCGACGCGACGGGCGATGAGGACCTGATCTTTTCCTCGGTGGACGGCAGCGACTACTACGGGACCACGGGCGACGCGCGCGTGCCGTACGATCCGAACCCGACCGAGCAGTTTGGAGACACCGGCGACATCCTCTGGTACCCGCAGCTCAAGTACGATGCACGCAACGCGCCCATCACCTTGTCCAGCGGCGATGAGATGACGCTGATCGTCGCCGAAAATGAGATCCGCGAGGGGCGGTGGCAAGATGCCATGACCCTGATCAACGACCTGCGCGCGACGGTGCCCAACGACAACACCGGAAGCCTGGGCGTTGCGAGCCGGACGGCCAGCACCGAGACGGAGGCCTGGGTGCACCTGAAGCGCGAGCGCGGCATTGAGCTCTGGCTCGAAGGACGCCGCCTGGGCGACCGGCGCCGGTGGATCGAGAACGGCGTGCCCGGCGCGCAGGAAGACATGTCCAGCCGCGACCTCTGCTGGCCCATCAGCCAGACCGAGCTGGAGTCCAACCCCAACGTGTCGCCGGCGGACAACGACCAGGACCGCGCGGGCTAAGACGCGCCGCGCGCTTCCCCTGCGTGACCTGCAACCAATCACAGGCCGCCTCGCCCGATCGGGATCCGGCCGGTCGCGATGCATTGCCCGAACAGCGCGGGTTCAGTCTGCTTGAGTCCGCGCTGTTTTGTATCATGGGCCCCGCGGTCGACGTGCCGAGTGGCCCCTCCCCTTTCGCCTTCTTGCTTACCTCATTCCACGAGCCCCATGCAACGGATGCTTCATGACGGCCGTCGACTCGGCATTATTCTGTTCATGCTCGCCGGGGCGCTACTCGCAGCGCCCGAGACCCGCGCACAGGTCCCCACCCCCGAAGCCGTGTTCGGCTTCGCGCCCGGCGCCGACTATAAGCTCGCCAGCTACGACCAGCAGCTCGACTACTACGACCGGCTCGACGCGGCGAGCGACCGCGTGCAGGTAACCCAGATTGGCACCTCCGTGATGGGCCGCCCGATGCTGCTGCTCTTCATCTCCAGCGCCGACAACATCGCTCAGCTCGACCGCTGGAAGGATATCAGCACGCGTCTGGCCCGCGCCCGCGCCGCCGAAGACGAAGCCCTGCAGCTCGCCGAGGAGGGCAAAGCGATCATCTGGATTGACGGCGGGATGCACGCCACCGAGATGGCCCACGGCCAGATGACGCCCGAACTCGCGTACCGCGTGGCCACCGAAGAATCGGCTGAAATGCAGAAGATCCGTGACAACGTGGTGCTGCTCCTCATGCCCATGATGAATCCGGACGGGCTCGACATCGTGAAGTCGTGGTACGACCGCAACCTGGGCACGCCCTACGAGACGAGCGGCCCGCCGTGGCTCTACCAGAAGTACGTCGGCCACGACAACAACCGCGACTACTTCATGAACAACATGCCGGAGACGAAGGCGGTCAGCCAGGTGCTCTACAACGAGTGGTACCCGCAGATCGTCCTCAACCACCACCAGACCTCTCCGGATTGGGCGCGCATCTTCGTCCCGCCCTTTTCCGACCCCGTTAACCCGCACATCCATCCCGGGGTGACGGCCGGTGTCAACCAGGTGGGGGCGGCCATGACGCAGCGCTTTGCCGTCCAGGACATGCCGGGGGTCGTCTCGAACAACCGCTACACCATGTTCTGGAACGGGGGCGGACGCACCACGCCGTACTACCACAACCAGATCGGCATCCTGACGGAGGTGGGGCATGCCACGCCCACGCCGCGCTACTACGAGCCCGACTCGCTGCCCGCCTTCATCGGCGCCCGCAAGAGCACCGACGGGACCACCATCACGTACCCCGACCCGTGGAGGGGCGGCGAATCGCACTTCCGCGACGCCGTCGACTACCTGCTGACCGCCTCGATGGCCGTGCTCGACCTCGCGGCCGACCGGCGCCAGCAGCTGCTCCACAACATCTACGCGATGGGCCGCGACGCCATTGAGGCCGGCGAGGCGGGCGGGCCGTATGCCTACGTCATCCCGCCGGAGCAGTGGGACGACGGCGAGGCCCACAATCTGGTCAACATTTTGCGGCAGGGCGGCGTGGAGGTCCACCGCGCGACCGCCTCCTTCACGGCGGGCGGCGCGCCGTACCCGGCCGGCTCGTTCGTAGTGCCGGCCAGCCAGGCCTTCCGACCGTACGTGATGGACCTGCTGGAGCCGCAGGACTACCCCACGCGCTACGCGTACCCGGGCGGCCCGCCGGACCCGCCGTACGACCTCGCAGGCTGGACGCTGCCGATGCAAATGGGCGTGACGGTCGACCGCATCGACAGCGCGTTCGAGGCGCCGATGGAGGCGGTGACGGCCGATGTGGCCCCGCCGGCTGGCGACGTGACAAGCAATGCCGACTTCGGCTGGGCGCTCTCGCACCGGCCCAATGCCAGCGCGCAGGCCGTCAATGAGCTGCTCGCCGAAGGCGCTGCGGTGCACTGGACGGCCGCGCCGATCACGGCCGAAGGCACGGAGCACCCGGCCGGCACCATCCTCATCGAGGCCGACGGCGTTGACGAGGACCGGATCGAGGCGCTGGCCGCGGCGCACGGGCTCGACTTCGTGGGGCTGCCCAGCGCGCCCGCCGCCGAGACGCACCGGCTCCAGGCGCCGCGCGTGGGCCTCTACAAGTCGTGGGATGCGAGTATGGACGAGGGCTGGACGCGCTGGCTCTTCGAAAACTACGCCGTGCCGCACGACACGCTCCACGACGC
>JAAAPH010000480.1 GCA_009908415.1 Bacteroidota bacterium | reverse complement strand
CTGGCAGCTCGTCGCATCCGCGCTGAGCCTCCTCACGATGACGGGCTGCGCCCCGGCCGATGACGCGCCCACGCCCTTCGCCTGGGCCGAGGCCACCGATTCACTGACGATCGTCGGCGAGGGCACGATCTCCCGCACGGGGGCCAACGTGTACGGCACGGCCTACACGCCCGGCGGCGACTCGCTCTTCTTCCACACGACCGACCGCGGCGACGGCCAAAGCGGTGTGGCGATGACCGTGCGCACCGACACCGGCTGGACGACCCCGCGCCCCGCCCCGTTCGACACCGAGCGGTACGGCGAGGGGCATCCCTCGATCACGCCAGATGGAGCGCATGTCGCCTTCAGCTCCGACCGCACGGCCGATGGCACCGGACCGCCACGAGACGCCGATGAGTTCTACCGCGCGTCCCGCGCCTCGGGCTGGACCGACGTCACCCGCATGACGACGACCGAGCGCATCAGCGAGAAGCGCGGTGGGGTGGCCAACGACGGGACGATGTACTACTGGACGTACACCCGCGGCGAGGGGATGGGCTTCTACCGCGCCCAGATCGGCCCCGACGGCGCCCTCCGCGACACGGCGGACGCCGACCCGCTGCTCTTTCCGGACGATGGCGGCGAGAACAACCCGTACATCGACCCCGAGAAGCGATTCATGCTCTTCGCCACGTGGGGCCGCGACGACGGCTACGGCAAAGAAGACCTGTACCTGTCGACGCGGGAGAGCGACGGCTGGTCGACACCCGTGAACCTCGGCCCGGCGGTCAACTCGGACGGCAGCGACACGCATCCGTACGTGACGCCGGACGGCGAGCGGCTCTTCCTGACGTCGACCCGCCTGCGCTCGCCCGCGGACACGTCCGACAACTGGAACCATTAGGTCATCCGAACGGACGCTGTGCCCGCCCTCCGCGTGGCGCTGCAGTAATCACGCCCTGATTCTCCCCCGCAACCGACCGCTATGCGACTCCTCACCCGCGCCATCCTGCTTCTTTTCATGCTTCTGGTGCCGCTCACGGCTGCCGCGCAAAATAATCGACCGCCCATCGCCGCGGACACGACGTAGCAGCCGTTCGCGCCCGGTGTGATCTCGCTGCCCGATATCCGCGAGACGTCGCCATCCATCGCGGCCGATGGGCGAACGATGGTGTTTGCCCGCACCGAAAACTGGCGCGACAAGGTGCCCTACATCGCTACGCGGTCGGGTGATGGCTGGGGCGTGGCGAAGGCGCCGTTCGCCGACACGCTGTACAACGTGGCTCTTGCGCCGGATGGGCAGTCGGCCTTTTTCAAGACGTACGAGCAGCAGGATGGCGAGGAGGTCAGCCGCGCCTATCGCGTGGAGCGCACGGCGGACGGCTGGGGCGCGCCGCAGGATCTGCCGAGCCTGTTCAACATCAACGCCGGCTACTTCTGCCCGATGGCGGGCGAACGGCACGCTCTACTTCTTCGCCCGCACGCCGCGGCCCGGCATCTACGTCGCCGAGCCCGATGGCGAGGGCGGCTACGGCGCGCCCCGGTGGCTGAGCGATGCGGTGAGTCTGGAGGGGACCACCTCGTTCGACGTGCTCATGCACCCGGACGAGGACCGGCTCATCATCACGCGCGCCGGCATCCCGGACGACCGGGCGGATGCACTCGGCCCGCGCGGGTTTTATCTTTACCGACGCACCGCTGAGGGCTGGCAGGACGTTCGCCGCCTCGACCTGCCCTATGGCTGGGGCGCCACCGTGCTGCCCGACGGCCGCTTCCTCTTCGTCGATGCCGGCGACCTGCAGACGGCGCCGCTGGCTGTGCTCGGCATCGACTGGTGACCGCGTTCTAGCATCGCTCTGGATCCCTCGACGATGATTCACACCTACCACGACGTTCCGCCGCCGCCCGCGCTCCAGCCGTACGTCCAGGCCCTTCGCGTCGATCCGCACACCGACGCAACCGCCGCGTCCCGCCCGTGCCGCATCCTGCCCGATGGCGGAGGCCACCTCCTCATCCAGCTGTACGGCGAGGCGTCGCCGGGGACGCTCGATCCCGACACCGTCCACGTCAGCGTAGTCGGGCCGCGCTCGGTGTACACCGATGTCGACCTGCGCCGCCGGCTCCTCACGGTGGCCGTCCAATTGCAGCCGGGCGGAGCGGCGGCGCTTTTCGGCGCGCCCGTGGGAGACCTGGCCGATCAGGCGGCACCGCTGTCCGCCATCGCGCCGGCGCTGGGCGCTCGACTGGGCGAGCGGATCGCTCGGGCCGATTCCGCGGCGGACGCGGTCGGCGTCGTGCGCACGGCGTTGCGCGTGCAGCACCAGGCCGCGCCGTCTCCGTCGGAGCGTGACGGACTGGCGGCGGCCGTCGCGCACGTGCAGTCGACCCGCGGGCGGGCGTCGGTGCAGGAGGCGGCGGACGCCGTCGGGTGGTCCACCCGTCACCTGCGATCGGTATTTGCGGAACAGGTGGGCCTGTCGCCCAAGCGATTTGCGCGGATCGTACGCATCCGCCAGGCCGTGCGGCGCCTCCAGGTTTCGGACCCGCCCGGTCTGGCTGCGTTGGCGCTCGACAGCGGATTTTGCGACCAGGCCCACATGACGCGCGAGTTTCGGGCGCTGCTCGGCGAGCCGCCCGGCGCCTTCGCCCGGCGGCTGAAGGCGTCGGGTGAGAGCATCGGCTGAGTGATGGCCAAGCGCCGTTCCGATTTGTACAAGACGGGGCGCGGTCCCGGGCCTATCCTGACCCTCGCACGTTCCGCACGCCCTTCTCCAACGGTTTCCCTTGGCCCATGCACCGGTTTTTCTACGCCGCGCTCGTCGTCTGCATCACTGCCGTCTTCGCGCGCCCCGCCCACGCCCAGTCGCGCACCGCGGCGACGCTCACGTTTGCTGTCGATGAGGAGGCGCAGGCGCGCGAGCAGCTCCAGCGCTTGCTGTCGGAATACGATCTCGACCCGTGGATCGTCACGACGCGGATTCGGATCGCGGCGGGCGAGATTCCGCACAGCCATCCCATCCTCACGCTCAACACGAAATACCTCGACGACGACCTGCGGCAGCTCGCTACCTTTCTCCACGAGCAGATGCACTGGTATGAGAGTGCGGACGCGCGCGAGGCCGCCGTCGACCGGGCTATCGAGGACTTGCGGCAGCGATACCCCAATCCGCCGGATCACGAGGCGATCGGCACGCGCTCGGCGTACAGCACCTACCTGCATCTGATGGTCAACGGGCTGACGTTCGACGCCCTGCGCCATCTGTTGGGCGAGGCCGAGGCGCGCACGCTCACGAACGAAAACCCCATCTACCGCTGGGTGAACCAGCGTGTGCTGGACGACACCGAGGCCATCCGGGCGATCCTCGACGCGCACGGCCTGATCATCGACCCAGGCGCGGAATGAGCCGGCCCCGCCTCTCGGTGCCTGGGCGCAGCGCCGATGGA
>JAAAPH010000431.1 GCA_009908415.1 Bacteroidota bacterium | reverse complement strand
ATCGCTTCTTCCTCCTCGGCCTGCATCTGGACCGGCTCTTCCTCCTCGATCGGCTGGCGCTGCAGCTCGTCCTCCTCCTCACGGATCGGCTGGCGCTGGGCCGGCTTCGCCCGCGCCGGCACAGCCGACTGCTGGACGACGTGCGTCGCCTCGTGCGCCATGAGGTGCGCGTCGGTCGGGGAGGCGCCGCGTCCCAAGTAGATGTCGGACCCGCGGGTGAAGGCGCGTGCGTTCAGGGCGTCGGCGGCCTGGCGTGCCGCGGCCCCGTCGTGCACCCGCACCCCGCTGAAATCGCGTCCCATCCCGGTCTCCAGCGTCGACCGTACGCTGGAGGGCAATGGGGCGCCAGCGCCGGATTGCTGCATGGCCGCCGCGGCCGTCTGGGTCGACACCGCTCCGCCCGCCCCGCGGGCCTGCACGGCTTCTTCTTCGTCCTCCACGGCCTGCGCTTGCACGGGCTCCTCGTCTTCGTCGAGCGCTTGCCGCTGGACCGGCGTGTCTTCTTCGTCGAGCGCCTGCATCTGGATCGCTTCTTCCTCCTCGGCCTGCATCTGGACCGGCTCTTCCTCCTCGATCGGCTGGCGCTGCAGCTCGTCCTCCTCCTCACGGATCGGCTGGCGCTGGAGGGGCGCCTCGTCCTCGGTGGAGGTACGAGCTTGACGCTGAACGGCCCCCTGTGCACCCGACGTGTCCGCCCCGCTTCCGGAGAGCCGGGAAATGGGCGATACGGCCTCCCCCCGGGTCACGCGGTCGGCCACGGCATCGGCCTCGCGCTCGTACCGGTCGCCCGGCGCATGCACGCGCAGTTTGGGCTGGGCGCCGATGGCATGCACGGGCCCGGCCGACCGCATTCCTCCGCTGCGCGTTGAGGGCGCCGCCGACTTAGCCGGCGCCGTGGTTTTCGGCGCGGTCGCGCCTCCGTTCCGGGACGACGTCTTCGTTGCCGCCCGCCGAGACGGACGCTTGGACGTTTGGTGGCGGGCCATGGCGTTGAGCTATTCGGGACAAGGCATGAAGTGAACCACATAGGCTACAGCCATTCCGTATCGGCTGAAAGCCGGAAGAATGTAGAGAGCGGCCCGGCCCAAAGGCGTGGATGGAGCGCTCGGGCGGGGCCATCGCGGCCAGGCGGCCGCCTGGGGAGGATTGGGGGCGGACCCTCCAGGTGTCATCGCAACCCCTGCAGAAAGGTGTGCACGCTGCCCCGCTCCGCTCGACGCGGCGCCTCAGCATCCGGGCCGGGCCCGAGGGGGCATCCGGCGCCCATCTTCTGATATTCGGCACGCACGGCCGCCCGGAGGTCCGCTTCGCCCACCGCGGGGCGACCGGCATCCAGCGCGTGGAGCGCGGCCCGCTGCGCCGCGTTGCGGATCTGCCCGCCGGTCAGCACGCAGCGCGCCGCGATCGCCTCCAGGGACGCAGCGGGCACGGCGTGATGAGCCGGGAGATGGAGCTGCCAGATCCGGAGCCGTTCCAGCGCGCGCGGCAACTGAAACTCGACCGTCAGGTCCATCCGCCGCTGAAACGCCCGGTCGACGTTCTCGCTCAGGTTGGTCGTGACCACGACGATGCCGCGGTAGTGCTCCAGCCGCTGAAGGAGGTAGTTCGTCTCCAGATTGGCGTGGCGGTCGTTGGCCGACTTCACATCGGTGCGCCTGCCAAGCAGGGCGTCGCCTTCGTCCAGCAGGAGGATGACATCGAGCTCCTCGGCCGTCGAGAGCACGCGGTGGAGGTTCTTCTCCGTCTCGCCCACGTATTTGTTGATGACCGCCGCGAGGTCGACGCGGTACAGGTCCATCTCCAGTTCGGCCGCGAGGATCTTGGCCGCGAGGGTCTTGCCGGTCCCGCTCGGCCCCGAGAAGAGCGCCCGCACGCCCGGCGTGGCGTTGCCATCGAAGGCCGGGCCCAAGTGGTGCAGCAGCGCCTCCCGGTGGCGGCAACGGCGCTCCAGCTCCCGCAGGGACCGCCACGGCGCATCCCCCACGACGAGGCCAGACCACGACCCCGTCGGTTGTAGCGGCTCCGCAAGCGTATCGAGCAGCTGCCGGCCGAGCGACCGGCACGCCTGGCGCACATCCTGCGGCGTGACGCGCGACCGGCCGTCGAGGGCGGCCCGCGAGCGAGCTTGGGCCCCCGCCTGCCGGATGTAGCGCCCCGGCAACATGAACCGCCGCGTGATGGCGTCGAGGTCGTCGACCGCCATGCCGTCGAAGGCGGCGGTCCAGTGCGCCCGCCGATCGTCAGCGCGGAGCCGGGGCATTACCAGGGTCAGCGCGTCGTCGAGCCCCTCCTCCGGCCCGGCCTCCAGGCCGCCGACCGTTCCCATGAGCACGCATCGGGGACCGGCGTAGCCCGGGATACGCGGGAGCCGCACCGTCTCACCGGGCCCAAGCTCCACCTGGAGGGCCGGCATGGCCCCGGTGAGCGTGCAGAGCGGGCCGAGCGCCTTTACGTCGACGGTGAGCGCCGACGGCCCCGAACGGTCTGCGGTCGGGTGGGCCGGCACGGCCAATAGCCGCCGCCCCGCGGCGCGGCCGATGGCGCCCAGCACGGTGCGCCGCTCGCTGCCGGGCGTGCCTCGGACGACGAGGGTGCGTATGCGCCCCCGCGTGAACAGTCGCGGCACGCGGGCCACGTGATCCGTGAACGAAGCCGGCCCCACGAGGTCCTCGATGGCGGGAAAGGCCTCTGTGGTGTGCAACGTGAACCCCGGCCCGCGCGGCTCATCCCCCCGGGCGGCCTCCCAGACGAGCGTCGGCACGCGCAGCACCCATTCCGATCGCGGGGCGCTCTGATCGCTCGCTGCCACGAGGCCGTGCTGCAACAGCGTGCGCGTGATGGGCCACGCGTCGAGGGTGTCGTCCGGGCGCCGCACGATGCGGGCAATGAGCTCCAGCGTAGGGCGGCGGCTACTCAGCGGGGCTTGGGTCTCGGCAAAAAGCGTCCCCAGACGCGCGTCCTCCTCCAGAAGCCCGATGCTGATGAACGCCATGCGCTCCGTCATAGTCAGCCCGAGATCCGTTTCCAGCGCACGGAGGGGCAGAAACACCGAGCGCTCCGACTGCTCCCACCCCCGAATTTGGTCATCCCACCAGGTCGCACCGTCGTTCCATGCGAGGCCGTCGGGCATGAAACGGCGACTCTCCGCGAGGTAGAGCTTTAGAAACGGATGCGTATCCAGCACGGCATCGGGCGGATCTCCGGCACGTTGTGCCAGGTGCCGCGCGTAGTGAACGACCCGAAAGAGGGCTGCGTGGAAGTGCAGCACAAAGTGGTTGGCCGGCGTGACCGGCATATCGTCAAAGGCCGTGGTGCGCGACGCATCATTGCCCGACGTCGTTTCGGATGCGGGCCGCCGGTACGGACGCCCGGAAGCGGTAAGGATGGGACGGGACGCGGTGGATGGCATGGCGACTCACTCAAAGTGG